>JALZJW010000298.1 GCA_030859565.1 Pseudomonadota bacterium | reverse complement strand
CCCCAAGGCCAGCTCACTCTTAGCCTCTCCGTAAACCCGGCCGTCCGCGACGAGCTGTTGCATTACCTGGAGACCTTGAAAGCCGCCTGAGATCAGTAAATAACGAAAATTTATGCAACGTTAGGGTCTATCCAGCGTTCGAGTTAGGCGATGAAATGTTCACCGCAACCGGCGGCTCAAATTACTAAGCGTGTCAGGGAAAAGATTATGGATAAAGACCTCGACGGGATGACACGAGAGGAGCCGACTGCGGAAGTCAAGAAGCTGCGGCAAGGTATCCGTCAGCATCGTGACAGTGTTGGACACGACCTTTGTTGGCACCATCCTTGGCTCTGGGGTCTATTGCCGGAAAAAACGGATCCTCTTCCTATGGTGCCGGACTGGCCGCAGTTTATGCAGGGTTGCGTCAGGTATCGTCAGTCGCTCGATCAGCAAGTACCTAATGCTCCGCGAACAAAAGAACCACATGAAGAAAAGGCGTACTCGCCTTCGTTAAGAATTCATTCCAGCGGGCGCACCTGGGGATTGGGTTGCGTCCGAATGGAGGCCGGATAAAAAAACGGTTGCCCGGGAGGTTGAGGTCGACTAGCGATGTTGCCGCAGAGTCGCGCCGAATGCCTGCGGAGCTAAAACCGGCTCGGTGGCAAACTCTTTCGGTAGCGGGCCCGTCAGACTCTGCAGGAAGGCCACCAGGTCGTTGACCTCGCCCGCGGTCAACGCCTTGCCCAGCTGCACCTTGGCCATGATGCGCACGGCTTGCGGCAGGGTCGCGATCGCACCGTCATGGAAATAGAGCGGGGTCATGCTCACGTTGCGCAGGCTCGGGACCTTGAAGACATACTTGTCCGCCGGGTCCTGGGTTTCCTGTACCGCCCCTCGTCGATCGGCTGACTCGCAGTCTCCTTCCAGGAATCGCCCATAACCCCGAACTTCCGAAACGCGGCGCCGCCGACGGCCACGCCGTTGTGGCAGGAGACGCAACCCACATCGATGAAGCTTTAAGCCGGCGTGGGCCTGAGATGTAAGGGCTTTGGCATCCCCCTTGAGGTAGGCATCGAAGGGCGATGGGGGTCACGAGTGTCCGCTCGTAGGCGCCGATGGCCTTGCCCCAGTTCTCGGGTTGCACCGGCTCCTTCTCGTCCGGAAAGGCCTGTGCGAACTCCTCCGCGTAGCCGGGCAGCGCCTTGATCTTGCGGATGACGGCCGCATTATCAGGGTTCCCGAAGCTCGCCTGGCCCGACAGCGACTTCATCGCCTGCTCTTCGACGTTCGTCCGATCGCCGATCCAGTGGGCCTTGAAATGGAGCGCGGCATTGAGCACGGTAGGGGCATTGCGAGCATTCATGCGATGTTCGACGCCGATCGATTTCGGCAAGGCATCGGTCCCGTATAGCGCGGGACGATGGCAGGTCGCGCAAGCCACCGTGCCGTCGGTTGAAAGCCTCGGATCGAAGAAGAGCTTCTTGCCCAACTCGACACGCGGGGCCGGGGTGGGAAACTCCGCGGTTGCCATATCCTGCGGGAGCGGGCTAAAATACTGCTTCGCCTTGTCCACCAAGGTTGCTTCAGCTCCGGAGGCCTGAGCCGTCAGCGCGAGAAGCGCCGCTGCCCAGACGTCCTCTGCTCTGCGGGTAGACAGGCATTGCGCTGCCAACCGATGACTCTTCATAGTCGTTCTCCTTCAGCCGAGCCGCCGGGTGATTCCGGCGAGATCCCGGATGCCTATTTTACGCTTTCTCCCATCACTGTTAGGGAACCTCTGCAAAAGTCCACGATCTGATCGGTAGGTTGATCGAACAGAGCTGAGGACGACGATGAGCAAACAGATGACACTAGGCACGGGTTTCGAGAAGTACAGCAAGACGACGCGTCGGGAGATATTTCTCACCGAGATGGACCGCATTGTGCCGTGGGGCGAGCTGAGCGCGCTGATTGCGCCGGTGTACCCGAAGGCCGGAGACGGTCGCCCGCCGAAGGAGCTGGAGATGATGCTGCGCATCTACTT
>JALZJW010000297.1 GCA_030859565.1 Pseudomonadota bacterium | reverse complement strand
TAGCAGGAATCCCAAACAAAGGATGATCAGCGTCGGATGGGCGTTTACGAACTTGGTGAGCGGCCTGCTCGCGACAATCATCACGATCATCGCGATCACGACCGCTGCCATCATAATGTAGATCTCGTCGACCATGCCGATGGCCGTGATGACCGAGTCGAGCGAGAACACCGCGTCGAGCACCACGATCTGCGCGACTACCGGCCAGAACCGGGCATGAGCGACGCTGTCCGGGTGCTCGTGTGGCCCGGCTTCGAGCCGGTCATGTATCTCCATCGTGGCCTTGATCAGCAGGAACACCCCACCAAGAACGAGGATGAGGTCGCGCCAAGAAATCGCCTGTGCAAATACAGTGAACAGCGGTGCCGTCAGCGACATGACCCAGGAAATACTGGCGAGCAACCCGAGACGCATGAGCAGCGCTAAGCTCAGACCGATGACACGCGCTCGATCACGCTGGGACGGTGGCAGCTTATCCGCCAGGATGGCGATAAAGATAAGATTGTCGATGCCGAGGATGATTTCCAGCACGACGAGCGTCAGAAGACCGACCCATATCGTCGGATCTGTTAACCACTCCATTACTTGACTCCGAAATTGACCGTTTGCGCTGCTTTATTCAACCGGCCCGTTGCAAAGACAAGGTTCACTGATCGGCCACCTAGTGTGTAGCGAACAACGACTACGCGTACGGCACAACATGGGCCGTGACGCCGGCCTGCACTAGGTCGATCTATCGGCTGGACTCCCGCAAAGCCGCGATGCGCTCGTCTAGGGGCGGGTGCGACATGAACAGGCGCTTTAGGCCATGGCCAATTCCACCCGAGATCCCAAAGGCGGCCAACTGGTCGGGCAAGTGAGGCTGTTCATAGCGCTGCTTCAGCCGCTCCAATGCGGCGATCATTTTCTCCCGGCCGGCGAGCTTCGCCCCGCCCGCATCCGCGCGAAACTCGCGCTGGCGGCTAAACCACATGACGATGATGCTCGCCAGAATCCCCAACATGAGCTCGGCGATGATTGCGGTCACCCAGAATGCCGGCCCATGTCCCTGTTCCGTTTTGAACACCAGGCGATCGACCAGATGGCCTACGACGCGGGAGAGAAAGATCACAAAGGTGTTGACCACACCTTGGATCAGGGCCAGGGTCACCATGTCGCCGTTGGCGATGTGGCTCACCTCATGCCCCAGGACGGCCTCGGCTTCGTCCAGGCTCATCGACTTGATCAAGCCCGTGCTCACGGCCACTAACGCGTGATCGCGGCGCATACCCGTGGCGAAGGCGTTCACATCCGGTGTATCGAAGATGGCCACTTCCGGCATCCCGATACCCGCCCGCTGCGCGTGCCCCCGGACGGTCTCCACCAGCCAGCGCTCCCTCGCATGGGCAGGTTGCTCAATGACCTGCGCGCCGGTCAGACGCTTAGCGGTCCATTTGGAGATCGCAAGCGAGATCAACGCCCCGCCGAATCCAAACACGCCGGCGAACACCAGCAAGGCGTTGAGATCGAGCCCCGTACCTTGCTCATCGAGGATACGCTCGACTCCCAAGAGTCGCAGCGCGATGCTGAGCACGAAAACGACCGCAAGGTTGGTGACTAAGAAGAGAAATATGCGTTTCATATCCAAGCTCCTTCAGGTAATACTAACACACCGGCTAACGAATTCTCCGCCGCGCGTTAAACGTGCTTTGAACCTTGGATCTAAGCACACGCAGCCAGCGCCGCGCCCACGTGAACTCTATCCCGAGGATCGCCAGACCGATCGGGATGACTATAAAGGCAGGGCCAGGGAGCACGATCATCGCCATACCGAGCAGCACGACCGTTGCTCCAACGACTCCTACCACGATTCGGCGCGCTAGCTTGTAAGACTGCGAGATCATGAAGGTCTCGCTATAATACTCCAGCGGTAAAAACGTTGCATATCCAAGTCTATTCCAATGCAAGATGAGTCTGAAGGGAGGGCTTATTTCTAATACAAGATGAGTCTGAAGTAAGGCGGCGACTGTTCATGATGGGAGGATGAAGACCATCATGAACGACGGACAA
>JALZJW010000296.1 GCA_030859565.1 Pseudomonadota bacterium | reverse complement strand
GACGTGGAAACGTTCATGAGCATGGTTGAACTCCTTCGACTTCGACGACATCGCCGCCGGAGCTATTCCTGTTGAGACCTTGCGCGCCTATAGCCAGGTGCTTCGCTACTCGGGAGCAAAACCGATGAAACAGGGGGGGAAGACGCTGAAGAATTCACCCGATCGCTCCGGGTTAGTCGGCGACATGAACAGCCTTGTTAAGTACGACGAAGCGTGCCGAGCGATTGCGGCTGCTGCATCAGTAGATGAGGCAAAGGACATTGCTGACAAGGCAGCGGCGCTAGCCGCCTATGCGAGGCAGGCGCGGAACGTCGAGATGGAGATCGACGCCGCAGAGATACGGGTCAGAGCCAAGCGAAGGATTGGGGAGCTGAGTTTGGAGGTGGAGACGATTGCGCCAGAAGAGAGCGGGGCGATGGCTCATGGTCTTCCCAGTGCAGGGAAGACCTCAAAAGCCGCAGTCCTCGCCGCCGCCGGCATCTCAACATCCGAAGCGCACCGCTGCGAGCAGATAGCTGAGATTCCAGAGGCGGACATCGAGGCATGTTTTGCCGCGTGCAGGGAGAAAGGTAGAGCGGTAACCTCGGATGCCTTAGCTACGCATGCGACTCGCCAGGCTAACGAGGAAAAGCGGCGCTCTGACCTCCACCGCGCGGTTACGACGGAGCTACCGCGAGGGATATTTCACGGAGATTTCTACGAACTCTCGCGCGATATACCAGACAACAGTGTTGATCTGATTTTTACTGACCCTCCGTATGACGCTGATTCGGTGCCTCTCTACGAGAAAGCAGCCGAAGTAGCAGCACGCATCCTGAAGCCAGGTGGAAGTTTCATCGCCTATAGCGGACAAAAACATTTGCCTGGTGTTTTTCATGGGTGCGGGAAACACCTGGTTTATTGGTGGACATGCGCGGCTATCCATGGTGGCGGCGATCAGCTACTCCAAAAATTAGGGATCCGCTGTGGCTGGAAGCCATTGGTGTGGTACGTCAAGCAGACCAGAGGGAATGTTCAAAACATAATGGCGGACATCGTGCTCGGAGATAGGGAGAAAGATAATCACGAATGGCAGCAGTCGTCCATTGAGGCTCGATATTTCATACAGAGCCTTTCTGCGCCAGGCGGGTATGTCGTCGATTTCTTTTTAGGAAGCGGGACCACTGCCAAGGCAGCGGTAGATCTTGGACGCCGATTTATCGGATACGAGTTAAACGCTGGCACAATAGAGCGAGCATCTGTGGGGCTGGCATAAATGACAGTAATGCGCAGGGATGGCAACGATTCTCCTTTTTCTGAATGGATACGCGGAGAACCGCGACTAGACTCGCACCATCACGGCACCGGACAAGCAGCTCGACTGCGATTTGCATAGCCCCAGGTGGCGCCATCGCGGAGGCGATGCGCGAGCAGGATCGAAATCAGGTTGTTGAAAAGGCGGCGCCATGTCACTGACGCTGGATCTACCGCTACAAACCAGATCTGCGCCGATCAGCAGTGTCGATCCCGCGTCGCGCACCGCAACGCTTGTTTGGACATCCGGCGCTCGCGTTCGGCGGTACGACTGGATCCGCGGCCGCCACTTTTTCGAAGAGCTGAGTCTGGCCCCCGAGTCTGTGCGCCTGGGCAGGCTGCAAAACGGCGCGCCTCTGTTGAACAGCCACCGATCCGGCGATCTCAACGCCGTGATCGGTGTTGTCGAAAGCGCGCAACTTCATGGGAGCCAGGGGACCGCAAAGATCCGGTTTTCGGACCGCGCAGACGTCCAGCCGATTTTACACGACGTTCTTGACGGCATTCTTAGAAACGTCAGCCAAGGATACGTTGTTCACGAACTCGCTGAGCTGCCGCCCGACGAAACAAGCGCGGGCCTGCCGATTTACCGGGCCCTCGATTGGGAGCCTTACGAGTTGAGCCTTGTTCCAATTGGAGCCGATGCGGGCGCTCAGATCCGGTCCGAAGATTCGAGAACATTCCCCTGCATTTTTAGGAGCCCAAATACTATGAATACCCCCACCAAGCAGGCGACGACCGAGCCTGTACAAACAC
>JALZJW010000295.1 GCA_030859565.1 Pseudomonadota bacterium | reverse complement strand
TTCCGGGGCTCCTCGAAGATATCTGCCGCGCCGTGGACGTTCTGGGCGATCGCGAAAAGAAGCGCAAAAAGAAACTTTCCGGTTACCTTAAGCAATTCCGGCACGCCACCACCGCCTTACCGGATGCCGCTGTCGTGCTTGGAACGAACGACCAGATCGAATGGGCCAACCCCGCGGCCGAAAACCTGCTCGGGATTCAGTGGCCGCAAGACTGGCGGCAACGGATCACCAATCTTGTGCGGGATCCGAAGTTCACCGCCCTGCTCAACGAAAACCACGATACCGGATTGACTCATACCGCGGAGATCCCCTCGCCGCTCGGCGCCGAGCGTATACTCAGTATCATCATCGTGCCTTTCGGGGCGGACCAGCGCCTCTTAACCGCGCGCGATTTCACGCGCCTGCACCGCCTCGATCAAGTGCGCCGGGATTTCGTAGCCAACGTATCCCACGAGCTGCGCACCCCGGTGACCGTCATTCGAGGCTACCTCGAAATCCTAGTCAGTGATCCGGAACGGTGCCCCGAGGCCTGGCGTCCGATCTTGGCGCAGCTTGAGACGCAAACGCTAAGAATGCAAAGCATCATCGAGGATCTGCTGTTACTCTCGCGGCTGGGACAATCCGATAAGGTCACGGACGCCCGGCCCGTGCAGGTGTCCGAGCTCATCGGCACCATTTATCAAGAGGCGCAGGCGCTCGCCGGAAAGCCGCGCCACATGTTCTCGCTCGAGATCGATCCGGCGCTAAGCATCCTCGGGGCAAGGAACGAATTGCACAGCGCCTTTTCGAACCTGGTCGTGAATGCAATCCGTTATACGCCTGAAGGCGGGGTGATCCGCATCCGCTGGTATAAAGACGCCTCAGGGGCGCATTTCGAGGTGAGCGATACCGGGATCGGGATCCCGCCCCAACACCTGCCGCGGTTGACGGAGCGGTTTTACCGTGTCGATCAGAGCCGCTCGCGCGAGAGCGGCGGCACTGGCCTCGGCCTGGCCATCGTGAATCACGTGCTAAAGCGGCACCAGGCGCGCTTGCACATCGACAGTACCGTCGGAAAAGGCAGTACGTTTCGCTGCGATTTTCCCGGCGATCTCATCACGCCGCCGCCCGCGGAAACCGCGATTGAATCCTTAAAATCGTATTAGGGGTTCTACCCGAATGGCACTTACTTAAGCTTCTTTGGGTGGCCATATTTGCGGACTTCCTCTCTGGCGAAACGCTGTCACTCCGTCCGTCATAATAGTTTAACAAAACCGCGTTACCGTGAGCCCCCTCTGACAAAGGGGCAACGATTCGTGTTGCTCCCCGATTTCCATCTCGTAGGAGGCAACAATGACCGACAAGCACGTGACGTTTTCCTCTCATCATGACGAAGACGCGATAACCAACACATCGGATAACCCGTCCTTCGACAGAATTCTGCAAATGCGCCTTTCGCGCCGCCAATTGCTGCGCGGCACCGCCGGCGCCGCTGCCATGGCGGTCTTCGGCAGCGTTGGTTTAGGCTCTGCCTGGGCTGCCGGTCAACGGCACGGAGGTCAGGATGTCCGGCCGGGCCCCTTAATGCTTAATTTTGACGCTGTCCCCAAAAGGCTAGCGGACGTCGTTACGCTGCCGTCGGGATACCGCCATACGGTGTTATACCGTCTGGGCGATCCGATCGCCGCTGGCGTCGCCGATTATCTGAACGATGGCACGGACGATCCGGAGAGTTTTGCGCATCGTGCCGGCGATCATCACGACGGCATGAGTTACTTCGGCCTGAGCCGCAATGGTAAGCGCGACGAGAACTCCTCGCACCGCGGTCTACTGTGCGTCAACCATGAAGCGATCACACCGGCCTTCCTGCACCCGACCGGCCAAACCGTCGTCGACGGGGCGCGAACCGTACCGGAGGAAGTGCTGCGCGAATTCTACGTGCATGGCGTCAGCGTCATCAAGGTAGTTAAGAAGCGAGGGAAGAAAGGGGAGTGGAGCTACAAGCAAAACTCCCGCTTCAACCACCGCATTCACACGTTGACGCCCATGAAGCTGTCCGGACCGGCGGCTGAGA
>JALZJW010000294.1 GCA_030859565.1 Pseudomonadota bacterium | reverse complement strand
GGGGCCATCCCGCCGGCGGGCGACCAGATGTCTCCGCCGGCAAAAACGTCGGTCCTGCTGCGCACGGAAGCCACCCCCCTGTCCAGGAAGGCCAGCGGCGGAGTGACGAAGAAGTTGAATTGGGGATTACCGGCGCCGACGGGTTCCTTATAGCCGGTCGCGGCAATCTTGCCGGTTTCGGTAACGAGGTGGGGATGGGCCGCGGTAAAGTCCGAAGGCGCCGGCTCCAGTATCGCAGGAACGCCCTCGGTGAGGACGAATCCCTCGTTGTAGAAAAACGGCTGTCCGTAGATGGGCTCTCCGTCGATGTCCAGTTCGCCCGTCAAGCCGACGACGGTCCCGCTCGCGTTGAGATCCCTGATTTTGGTGGGTTCGTGGCCTTGCCCGATGCCCGAGAAATCTTCGAGGGTGGTGATCCGATCTTCCGCGATTGCGCCCTCGCGCCAGACGGTGGTGTAGACGCTGAAATTGAGGCCCAGATAGGCGGTGGCGACTTGCAGCTCGTCGTCGACAGCAAAGTGCAGCCCGCCATCGCCGACCCCGGAATTGAGCGCGAAAGTTTCGGGCAGCGGCAAGGTACACACGCTGTGGTCGGACAAGGGGACGTGGCTGCTGGCGGCGGGGATCGTCGGGCCAGAGATCGATAAGGTCGGGCGTGCCGTCATTATCAGTGTCCTGGTCTGGAGGCGGCTCCGGATCCGGCTCTCCCTCATCCAGCGTGGCTGCACTCGCGATGTTGGAGGAGGGCGATTGGGTTTGATCGTTCCGCTGGAACACGCGATAGGCGTATTCCGTGCTCGGGGCTAGACCGCCGTCCAGGTAGCTGGTCTGGCTGGCCGGCAGCGTCGTAATCTCCGACCAATCTTCTCCGCTGAGACGCTCGACGCGGAACTGCGTAGCGCCGGGTGCGGGGTCATCCCAGTACAGTCCGATTTTCCGCTGACCTCTTGTGCCTTTGTGCGAGGCCATTTTTTCAGGTTGGCTAAATGGAGCTGCCCGCCCGGATCGGCCTCGCACAAAAGCACAAAGGCACAGCGACAAGGCGGGTTCATCGCCAGGACCCGTTCGATTCGCCAGTTTATCAAACCTTCCGACGCCAAAATATCCAGCCGCAAGCGATGGCGACGAGGAGCGTGAGGCTGCCAAAGACCCACAAGGTCGGATCGAAGCGGGCGACGGCGGGCGCCACGGCCGCGGGAGTTTTCGTGGCAGGCGCCGGCGCGACGGCGGCGGCAGGTGGAATTGGGGGAGCAGTGTCCAGGCGAGTTGCCCAGTCGGGCTTGGTGATCACGTCGGAGTGCGGGCCCAATCGGCCGAGACGTACTGCCTTGAAGTCCTTGGCCTTGAAGGCCGCCTCGTTGGCCCGCCACCACTCGCGCAGGATCTCCCGGTATTCGGGAGTACCGAAAGGTTGCTGCACTCGACGAGCCCAATCGCCGACTTCGCCCGTGAACGCCGGGGAGTTGCCGACAATCTTGGCAATGGTGTCGCAAGCTGAGATAGAAAGCCGGGGGGCACTGACATCGCCGTGCGCGGTGTCCCATGCCGGTTCCTCGCGGAACAGGTAGGGGGCCAGGAGCGGGACTAATTCAGGATCGCCGGAGGGTCCGAGTCCTCGAGGATTTGGGGACTCCGCGAACTTCTGCGCGAGGTGTCTCCGCATCTCCTCGTCCCCTAGATACAGAATTGTTAGCTGCGAGCTATAGGCGCCATCGTGCATTACCCCACCGTATCTGTCCGACATTTTCTTTATGTGGCTAACCAGTTCTTTTCGCTCGGAAGGAGATAATCTGCGCGCTTCCTCTGCGCGCTTTTCCAAGTTGAGTTTACTGAGTG
Organism: Pseudomonadota bacterium; assembly: GCA_030859565.1. Lineage (NCBI taxonomy): Bacteria > Pseudomonadati > Pseudomonadota > Pseudomonadota bacterium. The sequence goes on along the minus strand of JALZJW010000294.1, from coordinate 240 downwards.
CCTGAACCTTTTCGGTGAGCGGATGATCTTTTAGCGGATCAGGCTCTTCCGGGTAGTTTATCACTTCAAGGGTAGCGGCATCGGCGTAGACAGCAAACGCGGCCAATGCGGGAATTAGTCGAGTGAGTTTCATAACAGTCCGTCACGGTGCGAATTCTACGGCCGCCCTATTAGCCGCTTCCCAATCTTCATGCCGCAACCAGCGTCCCTCCGCCAAGCGTGACATCAGTGAACCTGGGT
>JALZJW010000293.1 GCA_030859565.1 Pseudomonadota bacterium | reverse complement strand
GCCTCGTCTGCCGGCGTGTCATGGTGTTTCGATGGCTGAGAGTTCAAGTCTTGACCCGGCTCGCCGTGTGGTGGCTATCGGCTTAAGGTCGAACTCTCAACCTCTAATGTGGGGCGCTGACGGGCGCTTACTTTTCGACCACAACGGGGCCTCCTGCGCCTGACTCTCAACTCGACAAGTTGGCGATCAGCATGTCGATCAACGCCTGCACTTGGAGTTGCGATCCAGAGCGATCCGCCGACGGTGGCGGCTCCCTTTCACTGCTTCTTCCCGATGGTGGGGCCGTCGCCGATCACGAAGTAGCCGGCGGGCGGCGAGCCGCCGTTGGCCTCGCAGAACGACCGGGCCGCGGCCGCCTGCGCGTTCACGGAGTTGATGCTCGACGCCTTCGTGTCGAGCGCCACGGTCACTTATCCCAAGGCGATTTCCTTTTCGCGTAGGCGGCCTATGGCGTGGTTTGGATCTTGATGTCGGTGATGATGATGCGGTTCACGTTGTCGTCGCACGAGGCCGTCAGCGCGAAGCGGTCGCCCGCAGCCGGCGTGAACCCCGCGCCGAGGTCGAGGTCCGTGAACACGGGCACGAAGCCCGCCGCCGTGTTGGTGTTCAGCAGCACGTCCAGTCCGTTGGCGTCGTACACCACTCGATATCTGGCGAAGTCGGTAGTTGCAGGGTTGACTGTCTCGTTCACCGCGATCAGCACGCCATCAACAAAGACGCGGATGCCCGCCGGGCTTCCATCGTAATTGGTATCGAACCCGACGGCGAGGCCATCGAGGTTGATCGGACCCTGCATATCCGCTCCCATCATCAGCGCCGGGAAGCTGCCGAAAACGAAACCCATCCCCGTCCCTCGCTGCGGGAACATCCCCGTCCCGGAGGTGTCCAACTCGGTGGCGACGTACTCGACCTCTGCCGTGAAGGCGCTGATGGCCGTGCCCGGGTCAAGGTCGGGCAGCGTCAGCGCCCCCTGCCGCCCCTGCATGTTTCGAACCAACTGGATGCCGCCCTTGCCGAAGTAGCGCGCCCCGACCGCCGATAGCCCGCCGTCGTTGTCGCTCAAGGTCGCGCCCCGCGCCATTAAGTCATTCAGTTTATCCACATACGACCCCGCCTGCGTCGCGCTGTATGCCAGCGTCAGCACTGCGAGCGTGAAAATAAGTCTCTTCATCGGTAGTCTCCTCACTCTTGGAATTAGCCTTGACGTGCGTGGCCTGTCCTTGCCTGACAAAGCTCAGCACGCCTTTCATTCTGATAAGACATTTCGGGAAAAACATTTCACCGGCGGCTTGAATTATTTTTAGCAGGCGGGTTCACCGGAGAGGCGGCTGACGCTTTGGTCGCGCAAGGCTCGTGAGGCCGGGTCAGTACCGGGAGCGGTTCGCGACCGGGCTGGGCGCGGCCCATCGCTCGACTTGAGCGGTAGCTCACGGCACACCCGTCGCTACGAGGCTGTGAATAAATCAAAGGATTGGATTCAGTTTTCAATTCAAGATGCCACCGGCTTGCCCGGTGGAGTCTCACGATGGCAGCTACAAAAAGTTCATCAAGTAAAACTCTTAAAAGGCGACGGCTTGCTTGGTGCCATCTTGGAAATGATTGTGCGCATAAGGTAGCTACCAACGTGAGACTCCACCGGGCAAGCCGGTGGCATCTTGGCAATCATAGGGCGCTTAGGTAGCTACTAAACGTGAAACTCCACCGGGCAAGCCGGTGGCATCTTGAAGTGAAACTGAGTCCAATTAGTCCAATCCTCTAGTTTATTCACAGTCCCGCGCCCGGGTAGAGCCTCGCTCACACTCAACCTGAGTTGTTGGAGGTAGTGCCACCCCGTCGCTACCGCTCCGGGTAATGAAATGACCTATTGTCAGAGGACGTCCGGCCTCGTCTGCCGGCGTGTCATGGTGTTTCGATGGCTGAGAGTTCAAGTCTTGACCCGGCTCGCCGTGTGGTGGCTATCCGCCCTTGCCGAAGTAGCGCGCCCCGACCGCCGATAGCCCGCCGTCGTTGTCGCTCAAGGTCGCGCCCCGCGCCATTAAGTCATTCAGTTTATCCACATACGACCCCGCCTGCGTCGCGCTGTATG
>JALZJW010000292.1 GCA_030859565.1 Pseudomonadota bacterium | reverse complement strand
GGCGCGAACCGTACCGGAGGAAGTGCTGCGCGAATTCTACGTGCATGGCATCAGCGTCATCAAGGTAGTTAAGAAGCGAGGGAAGAAAGGGGAGTGGAGCTACAAGCAAAACTCCCGCTTCAACCACCGCATTCACACGTTGACGCCCATGAAGCTGTCCGGACCGGCGGCTGAGACTCCGTACATGATCACCAAATTCTCGCCCGACGGCTCGGAAACGCGCGGCACCGTCAATAACTGCGCGAACGGCGCCACGCCGTGGGGCACCTATCTGACCTGCGAGGAAAACTGGGCCGGGTATTTCCGCCGTATCGCCGCGACCGATGACCCCAATCGCACGGCGAAGGAGCTGGCTTCGTTCGCGCGCTACGGCGTGGCGGGTAACGGCCGCGAGCTGTGGGCGACAGTGATCCCCGATACGGCGGACGACTTGTACGGCCGTTGGAACGCGATGAAGCTTGGCGCCTCAGCCGACGGCAGCGACGATTATCGTAATGTCGCGAACACCTACGGTTGGGTGGTGGAAGTCGATCCGTTCAATAGAAGGTCAATCCCCAAGAAGCGCACCGCGCTTGGCCGTTTCGCGCACGAAGGCGCGTGGCTCGGGCCGGCAAAGAAGGGCGAGCCGCTCGTGTCCTACATGGGCTGCGATGCCCGCAACGAGTACATCTATAAGTACGTGTCGAACCGGCGCTGGGATCCCCGCGACGCCGACGAGGGAATGGCTGCGGGTGACAAGTATCTGGACGACGGAAAGCTCTACGTGGCCACGTTCAACGCCGATGGTACAGGTGAATGGAGAGAGCTGAGCTTCGGGATCAACAATATCACCCTTACCAACCCGGCCTATGCCTTCGCCGATCAGGCCGACGTGGTGATCAACACGCGTCTGGCCGCCGACGCGGCGGGCGCAACCAAGATGGATCGCCCGGAGTGGGCCGCCGTCCATCCGAAGAACGGGGAGGTGTATGTCACCTTGACCAATACCAACGCCTCGAGCCGTCCGATCACCAGTGTCGACGCCGCCAATCCACGCTTCTATAACGACCGGAAGACCACCGACGAGGATCAGCTGGGCAACCCCAACGGCCATATCATTCGCTTGGCCGAGACCCACGGCAAAGTCGACGCGACCTCGTTCACGTGGGACGTGTTCCTGTTCGGCGCGCGTGCCACCGCAGACGCGACCAACGTCAATATCTCCGGTCTGACCGACGCGAACGACTTCTCCAGCCCCGACAGCGTGTGGTTCAGTCGTGCGAATCCCGGGTTGTTGTGGATCGAAACCGATGACGGCGCGTATACCGACGTTACCAACTGCATGTTGCTGGCCGCCGTCCCGGGCGAAGTGGGAGACGGCGCCCGAAGGACCGTGACCAATATGAGCGGCGCCACCATCCAATCCGTCGATACCTACGTCGGCAAGGAGCTGGGCGAAAAGCGCCTGCGCCGCTTCCTGGTGGGCCCGAAGGAGTGCGAGATCACCGGCATCACGGAAACCCCGGACGGCAGGGCGATATTCGTCAACATCCAACACCCGGGCGAAAACACCATGCCGGACTTTGCCACCCGCGCGTTCGGCAGTCATTGGCCGGATGGCGGTCTCTCACGCCCGCGCACGGCGACCATCGTCATCACCAAGGACGGCGGCGGCAAAATCGGAGTCTGACGCAAAAAAGAGATAATCGGGACGACCGGCGATCTAGCCGAAACGCAGGTGTATATATTAGGAGAGCACTTTGAGGAGGCGCAGCCAGAGCCGGCGTGTGGGTGAAGGTAATGAGTTGCGGTGGTGGCGTTAGGGATGCTCGCGCCGAACGCCTCGTCCAAGTCGGGGACTTGGTTCCGATCCCGTATCCGGGTGCACGGTTATCGTATCGGACGATCCCGGTCTGCAAGCAAAAGGCAATATAGTTCTCCATGTTAAAAAAGAGCCCTCTTGCGAGGGCTCAAAAACTGCCTTGAATGGGATCCTCGCTTTGCCGAGGCCTCGCGCTATAAAGAGCGACATCATCGGGAACGGCGCGAGGCGCGGATGAAAAACGGCGGGGTCTTATTCACCAACCACGATTTTCATTACGATCCCGAGCGGCAAC
>JALZJW010000291.1 GCA_030859565.1 Pseudomonadota bacterium | reverse complement strand
CTTCAGGCTCAGGGGCGAGCGGATGAAGCTCTTGCCGAGTATCGTGCGGCGCTGAACCTGAAGCCAGACCTTGCCGGCATTCACAGGGAGATTGGCGACCTGTTGATGGGCGAGGGCCGAGTAACAGAGGCGCTGGAAGAATACCGGGCCGAGTTGCTCCTCCGGCCTAATGACGCGCAAGTCCATTATCGCATGGGACGCGCGCTCATCGTCTTGGGCAAGGGAGAAGACGCCGAAGCTTCGCTCAATCGAGCACTGGCTTTAGGAGGCAGCCCCCCCGCGGCGCACAAAGAGCTGGGGAGGATTTACGTGAATCGCGGCCAGCCAGCCAAAGCTGTGCAATCGCTTTCCACATACTTAAAATCGGCGGCGAACGATGCGCTCGCTCACTATCTCCTGATGCGGGCGTATCGCGCGCTAGGCGACGCGGCGGCGGCGGAACGTCACCTCGCGAAGCATAAAAGTTTGTCGGATGACGAAAAACAACGGGCCTCAGCCCGAGAGGCCTTATCACTTTTTAGCCGAGGCAAGAAGCCTGAGTAGTGAAACGATTTTCCAAGTAAAGGGAGACTCATGCGAAACACTATTGTCTGCTCAATGTTTGTCTTGTGCTTGATCACCCTCACCGGGATCAGCGTCCGCGCGCAAAGCTCGGACGACCTTTCCCGCCTGCCGTACATGAAGTCCTACACGATAGAGCGCCTCTCTTCCTACGACCGCGCCGGTGCCAACGATGACGGGGGGCGGAAGAACGCCATCAAGCCGGGGGAGACGCGCACCATCGGCGACGCGCAAGGCCCCGGCATCATCACCCACATGTGGTTCACCATCGACGCGCCGGAACACTACCATCTAAAGAAGATCGTTCTGCGCATCTACTGGGATGGTGAACAACTTCCGGCGGTCGAAGTCCCCATCGGCGACTTCTTCGGCTTGGGCTTGGGCGAGTACTTTATGTATGAGTCAGGGCCGCTTTCCGTCGGCTCACAGAAGGCGCTCAACAGCTACTTCCCGATGCCGTTTCGCAAGTCGGCGCGCATCACGATCACCAACGAGGGCAGCCGGGCGATCTCGGCTTTCTACTACAACATCGACTGGCAAAAGCATCAAAGCCTGCCGGAAGACGTCGCTTACTTTTACGCCGAGTATCGTCAGACGACGCCGACGCCCGGCTGGACCGCGGACTGGACGCTGAACGCGGATGCCAAGATCAATAACCAGCCGAACCTCGACGGGGCGAAGAACTACACGATCCTTGAAACCGAAGGGCGCGGGCATTATGTCGGCGTCACACACAGCATTTTACAGAATCAGGGTGATTGGTGGGGCGAAGGCGACGAAATGATCTTCATTGACGATAAGGCGAAGCCTTACATCACCGGGACGGGCTCGGAGGATTACTACCTCGGCGCTTGGTGTTATGGCGGTTGCGGCATTTCGCCGTTCGGCACAGCGTATCCGACGTTCGCTTACAAAAATTACGGCAACCCGGTCAATGGCGGGGACAACCGCGGGTCGAAGTGGATGGTCTATCGCTTTCATACGGACTCGCCGGTCCCGTTTCAGAAGTACTTTAAGATGACTATCGAACACGGCCATGCCAATCATCGCTCGGATAATTTCTACACCGTGGCCTACTGGTACCAGCAGGGCCCCCACAGGCTTCGTAAGCCGCTCCCGCCGGTCGAAGAGCGCCTCCCGCGCATGATGAACGTCGAGGGGCCGACCGTCGGCAAGCCGTAGTGATCAGTCTGTATCCGGAGCGTAAGTGTACGGCGGCTGTGTAGAGCCGGGACAGTGTGCGGTAGATCGATCAATGAACATGAACAAAAGTGTAGAACCTGAGTACGTGATCGGTGTGGATGTCGGGACAGGCAGCGCACGTTCAGGGATCTTCGACTTGCATGGGTACATGGTCGCTACCGCCCAACATCCGATCCAGATGTTTCGCCCGCATGAAGATCATGTCGAACAGTCCTCGCGTGACATTTGGAGTGCGGTCTGTACATCCGTGCGCGCGGCAATGGACAAGGGCGCGGTGAGTCCTGAACTGGTTGTCGGCATCAGTTTCGACGCCACGTGCTCGCTCGTCGCGCTCGACGAG
>JALZJW010000290.1 GCA_030859565.1 Pseudomonadota bacterium | reverse complement strand
TTTCACTGCCCCGACAATGCCTCAGCCCACAGTTTCTGACTCACTATCCCGTGTGATTGACCACCCACACGCACTGCGATAAAGTCTCACCGACGCAAAAAGGCGGTTTGAAAATACTATCCACATCCACCCACTATCCACTATCCACTATCCACTATCCACGGATGCTGCAAGGATGGGTCGAGCACATGCGTCAAAACGGCTTTGAGGTTAAAGCTCTTGATGTATAGGAAACTTAGACGAGATTAAAAGAAAGCATGCGGTGCCTGGACACCTTGCCGCCTGTCACACCTCCATCGCCGGGGGCTATGTGGTCGAGGGACACGTACCGGCGGATGCGGTCAAACGCTTACTGTCGGAACGCCCAAAGGTCACGGGGATCGCCGTGCCAGGCATGCCCATGGGCTCTCCCGGCATGGAAGGGGAGCGAAAAGACGCCTATGAAATCATTTCGTTTGACCCCGCGGGCGAGACCAAGGTGTTCGAGCGGCGCTAAATCGGAGGGCGCTGAATCGCTGTTTCCCGTGCATGCTTCGGGGGTGAAGCGCAGAAGCGGGACGTTGACGTACGCAAGCGTGTCCGCTGCTACGCGTGGTGCAGGCAGTGGACGGTTATCTCCGGCGGGCAGTTGATTCCATGCCTATCCGGTTGACGTTCAAGACCCCTATGAGTAGTACTCGGGTAAGGCGTAACCACCAATCGGTAGTACCGTTGGGCGCAAACCGGATAGGCATGGTTGATTCTTACCTCCACGATGGATGAACTCGCGCTATCCACATCCACGCCATGGCCCGATCACTGGGTGGTCTACGCCGGTGGACTCACCGAAGGCGGTGGTCGCATTGCCTTCGACGTCTACTCGTGGGGGAACGTGTACCACATCGACAACAGCCTCGATCACTTCGAGAACTGCTTTTACGGGATCGTCACCGGATTCTGACGCAGCCCGACGCTCGCCACCAATTGCATACGGAGAACTCACATGTCCGATACCAGTCACCTCGTCACCTCCTACCAGGTCGAGATCAAAGGCGACCGAGCCCTCCTGACGCTCGAGAGCACGGAGACCCCCAATATGATGGGAGGCGCTCGCATCGCCAGGGCCGAGTACTCGTCCGGAGCGGAACCGACCGAATTGATCAATCGCGGCGGTTTCCTGTCGATGAAGCGGCCCATCGAGCTGCTCGTACCGACGCTCGACCTGCTGCGCAACGAGTCGCCCGTCTATCTCCACGGCGACGGCACCGTCGCCACCCTCGCCGAAACTGTCGGTGAGAGCGAGCCGAACACGGAAGAGGCCCCAGACACTTCCGACCCAGAGTGATCGGCACCCACTGCCAGGACCATCGGCCGTTGACCGAGCGCTCCTGGGTCTGAGCGCATGGGTCCAGCTTCGTACTGCGGCTCAGTTCTCGTTTCGGTCGGACCGCAAGCTCCGCGGCCGAAACAAGGCGACTGTAGTGATTGGTCGGCTCGCCTCCGTTATCGGGAGAACTCCGAGATCGCCGATACGCGCAATCATGAGGTCCCAGTCGCGCAATACGTAAAACAACACCACCGGCACGAGCACCAGATTAATCACGAATTCGACTAATGCGAGACCACCGGTTTTCAAACTAGGTATCAGCTTGGCCGCGAAACTTTTGGCGGCGGGAAGATTCTCCATCAGCGCCTGTTTTATTCCCTGGATATCCAGTACGAAATCAATTCCGAAACGATGCAACCAGGGTGTTATGTAAACGCTTAGCGCTTCCAGATGTTGCGGATAACGTTGCATCAATGTTATCGCCTGCTGTTCGAACAAAGGCACCAGAATGACCACGATCAAGATCACAAGCCCGATCAACAAGAACATGACGATGACGACACCGAGTGTACGAGGAATTTTTTTGGCTTCCAGCCGATCCACCAGCGGGTCGCCCATGTAAGCCAGAATCGCAGCTAATAAAAACGGCGTCAGAATCGGGCTCAAGAGGTAAATGAGAACGGCAATGACCACGGCAAGCACGAGCCAGAAAAAAGATCGCGCGCTTAAAATTTGTTCAGAAGACATTAGGTTAAAGTCGGTGGCGCTTGCGGTTGATCTTCGAGCGGTAACTTTTAGCGGTTGACGATTCATAACTCAATT
>JALZJW010000289.1 GCA_030859565.1 Pseudomonadota bacterium | reverse complement strand
CGCGTTGATAGAGCGGCTCGGCTTTCCCGTACCGGCCTTGGTGTTTGTAGAGCAACGCCAGGTTGTTGAGGCTTTGGGCCACATCGGGATGCTCAGAGCCGAGGGCCTTCTCGAAGATAGCGAGCGCGCGTTGATAGAGCGGCTCGGCTTTCCCGTACCGGCCTTGGTGTTTGTAGAGCAACGCCAGGTTGTTGAGGCTTGTGGCCACATCGGGATGCTCGGGGCCGAGGGCCTTCTCCCCGATGGCGAGCGCGCGTTGATAGAGCGGCTCGGCCTTTCCGTACTGGCCTTGGGCATAATAGAGCAACGCCAGGTTGTTGAGGCTTTGAGCCACATCGGGATGCTCGGGTCTGAGTGCCTTCTCGCGGATGGCGAGCGCGCGTTGATAGAGCGGCTCGGCTTTGTCGTACCGGCCTTGGGTGCGGTAAAGCTCCGCCAGGTTGTTGAGGCTTTGAGCCACATCGGGATGCTCGGGGCCGAGGGCCTTCTCGCGGATGGCGAGCGAGCGTTGATAGAGCGGCTCGGCTTTCTCGTACCGGCCTTGGGTGCGGTAAAGCTCCGCCAGGTTGTTGAGGTTCGCGGCCACATCGGGATGCTCGGGGCCGAGGGCCTTCTCGCGGATGGCGAGCGCTTTTTCGAGGAAGGGCTGTGCCTCGGCGTATCGTCCGACCTCATAGGCAAGTTTACCCGCCATGTTGAGATACGTTGGATTGTCCTGCTCAAGGTTGGCCGCCTCCTGGTAATAAGCATAGGCTTTCTTGTAGTCGACATGTTCGTAGGCAAGCTGAGCCAATTGGTAAGCCGCTTCCGCGGCTTTTTCGTGGCTGGCAGCGGCTTGCGCTTTGCCCTGCTCAAGCGCCTTGCTGAAGAGCGCTTCGGCGGCGGCCGTGTCGCCGTTGGCTAGCGCTCCCTGTGCTTGTTTTAACTGGTCCTGAGGCAGCTCTCCCTTGAACTTCCCTAGGGCCCGGGTGGCTTCGGCCAGTGTTGCCTTAAAATCAGCCAGCGATGCTTCTGGGTTTTCTCGCTTTGCGGTGGCCGCGGCCAACTCTTTTTCCAAGAGCGCAAGTCTGTCTTTGTCGGCGGCGCTGGTCTTGGTGAGCTCCGCGCGTAGCTCTTGTTCCCGGCGTTTTAGGCGCTCTTCGTGTTCCTTGAGCGTGACCCCGATGTTGATGGTGGTATTGGCCCCGGTGTTGGTGACCGCCACGCCGCCCGGCTCTGCCGTAGTGTTAACGTTTCCGGCGATGCCACCCTCTCCGACCGAGACGCTAGTTGGTGAAGCTGGTTTTGAGTCAGCGGAGAGGTGTACGTATAGTTGCCATCCTCCGGCGGCGAGTGCCGCGATAAACGCGCCGATGAAACCGAGCGTGCGCTGGCGATTCGGATCGCTGATCCAGCGCCACCGGGATGAGGTTGCGGTCGCTTGACGTTCGCCCGCGATTTGTTTTATCAATCTCTCCGTATCGTGCTCGAAGCGCGCGGCGCTGATCTCGATCGCATCGCGTTCCGCCAGTAGGGTGATCTCGGTCGGCAAATCTTTGGCGCCCGGCATGCGGGCGCCTTCGACCAGGGTGGGGATGATGAGCTTTTTCCGGGAGAGCGCTTCGGCGATTTCGGTCCGGACGAAATCACGGGGATTATCGAGTCTGCGCTTGCCCTCGGCGTCTTTCGCTTCGAGCCAGTCATTGCCGATAATGGCGATCAGCGCATCGCACTTTGCGATCTCCTTGCCGATCACGCTCGCGAACGCCGCCCCGGGTCCGATGGTGTCGAGGTCCCGGAAGACATTCTCCGGCCCGAAGCGATCACTCAAGCGGTCGAAGATCCGCCCGGCGATGCCTTCGCTATCCTCGCGGCGGTAGTTGAGAAAGACGCGCGGCATGTGTAGGTTGAATGCGTGGGATTTTATGGAAAGTATACCGAGAAGGGCATGTCCTAAAGATGCAAGACGCCCCACTGTCAACTGTCACCCCGGCGAAAGCCAGGGCCAGGGATTGGCCCTGCTTGGCGCGCCGAGGACGCAGAGCCGGGGTCCAGTGCGGCATAGCAGCTCATCCTGGATGCCGGCTTTCGCCGGCATGACGTTAGGAAAAGCGTACGTTATGCCCGTTGTTGGTATAAATTCGCGACTTCGTTATTATAAAAA
>JALZJW010000288.1 GCA_030859565.1 Pseudomonadota bacterium | reverse complement strand
GGTGACTTCTGTCCTGCCGGCCGAACTTCCAGGCCATAGATGGGCATCAGCATCGCGCCATCTGGCAGGGTGATGATTTTCCCGTACGGGCTGCCCCAACCGATGTCGGAAACGTCAATTTGCATCGGCTGCTGCCAGGTCTTTCCGCCATCGGAGGAGAATGTCACCCACGTGTCGTGCGGCCTATCGAGGGTGCGATCGTACTTACCCTGCTCGTTGTAATTCGCGTCCCGGTAATACCCGATCACCAGCGTCCCATCCTTCGCCTGTCCAAAGGCGGGATCGCGATCATCGAGCGGAGTATCCACGACGAGCGCCGGCTTGCTCCACGTCTTGCCTTCATCGTCCGAAAACACGATATCCAGGCGGCCATCGATCCCCAGATGGTTTGCGGGGCTGCGCACTACCGCGGCGATCCGCCCATCCTGCAAGCGCAGAGCGACCGGGAAAAGGGTATCCCTGGCGACGAGCGAGCACTGAACGGGAATGGGATCTGGTTCGGCAGCGTCCGAAGCTGGCTGTGGCGCTTTTGCAGGTTGAGCGGAGGCTTCGCCTGCAATAAACGCCATCGACGTGAGCATCATGGAGAATAGGGGCGGACAAATCTTCACGGCGCGGATTTTCATCGCTGCCTGCCGCGATGGTCAAGCACCCGATCCGGATGGGCCAGCCTTGCGAGCGCGAGCCGTTGACCCAAGCCACACATGGGGACTCCCTTTAGTTTCATGAAGCTAGTCATTCTCGCGCCAATCCGGGCGCAAGCCGGTGAGAAGCGAGACCCGGCTTGGAGACGCTCTCGACCGGCTTGCACTGACGAACTCCACCATCGTCCTGCTATGAGAGAGAACAGGATTTGGTCGATTCGCCCCGCAATCCCTGATTCTATCAGCGTTTTAGAGAATGTGCCGGGGAGGGGACTCGAACCCCTAAGGATTGCTCCACCAGATCCTAAGTCTGGCGCGTCTGCCAATTTCGCCACCCCGGCGGTTCCGTTTGCGGAAAAGACTGGCGAGCACCGCTGATCATCGCGCCCAGTTTATCGCCGGCGGGGCCTCCCGCAAATGAAGAATCCCCGCCGTGCGATCAGGTGAGACCTCGGCCGAATCCGGCGCTGCTGCCATCCGCTCCTCCCTCAAGAAGCGCAGATTGCGGTCAAGGTGGCGCAAGTTTCCAGCTTGCTGCTCGTTCTGAAAAAGCAAGCTGGAAGCTTGCTCCACCCTGTTGCGTTTCGCCCGACCGCTTTCGCACGCCTGCCCGCGTTTGCGTTCATCCGCAACCATCACGGCAATGCCTGACTAGGAGCACTTCGTCGTGTAAGTGGAAAACGAGAATCCAAAACGGTTCGTGCCCATGCTGAACGATCACACCATCAATATCGTCGACCGTTACTGGCCGCCTTATCTGGGCTGCGCGCCCGGAGATTTTTCGCGGAGCGCGCCCGTTGTCATTCAGCAGACCGGCGAGCTTGCCGGCTATCCCGGCCTCTTCGCGCTCTTTCGACGCGCGGCTCCCGTCATCTCGGTCCCGGCCAACGATCAGCAGCGATTCCGGTCCATCCTGTCGTCACTGCCGCAAGGTGAGATCCGTTCTCCGGCACGATTTGCTTTGGCAATGGCAAAGCACGGCACAGCCGTGATCGGCCCTGCCTTTATCGGCTACGCCGATCACGGCACTGCGGATGATCACGCCAGCGTCGCCGCGTTGAAGGCCGCATGCACGGAAATCGAGTGGGAACACGGCGGTTGCGCCACCGGTGTCAGTTTGCGGTCAAAATCACGCACCGATTTGCACCTGAAAATCACCCACCTTTGAGGTGACGCGTCGCATCGCTGGAGTTCCCGTTTTTGGGGGACTCTGCGGGCAATGAATCAACTCAAAGTGAGCCAACAACAAACGATCCTTGCCCTGCATGAGCGGGGCTGGTCCAAACGCAAGATTGCCCGGGAACTGGGGCTGGATCGGGTGACGGTGCGCCGATGTATCGCGGCGACACCGGCAAAATCACCCACCCCGCAAATCGGCTCGCAGGAGCAGGAAGCTGCAAAATCACCCGCCCCGCACACCGGCTCCCTCGAGGCTTGGGAGGCAAAATCACCCGGGGTGCAAACCGGCTCCTCGGGCAGTTTGTGCGCTCGGTGGCAGGGGCAGATCGAGAAGGCGCTGGAGGCGGGCTTGTCGGTGCAGCGGATTTATCAGGACCTGGTGG
>JALZJW010000287.1 GCA_030859565.1 Pseudomonadota bacterium | reverse complement strand
CCGCAGTGGTGCCCTCCTTCAGTTACCAACATGCTAAACCAATTCAACAGTAATTTGTTGGTTACGGATAGCTGTGGTTTTTATACGAACGAGAAGAATATCTCCAACTTTAACTTTGGGCAGATCTCTAACCCGGATTTCTCACCGGTGGTATGGAAGAAGGCCGTACCTCGTGGCATAATATGTTCTGGATCAACAGGTTATGCAGACAGACGAGGACGGCCTTATGAACACAGAGTGTAGCGCAGAGCGGATAAACTTTCACGGTCTTGGAGGGCGGGGGGTGGTGGGGCGGTTCGATGGGGGGCGGATCAGTTCGGATGGGGGTTGTGTTCTTTTGCGCGAAGTGGAAGAGCGGACCCACATTCTGAAGCGCTTGGCGGGGTGCTTCGTCGATCATCGGGATCCGGAGTTGATCGAGCACTCGGTGGGATCGCTCGTCAAACAGCGGGTGTACGGGATAGCGCTCGGGTACGAAGACCTCAACGATCACGATACCCTACGCTACGACGCCTTGCTGGGGCTTTTGGCGGACAAGGAAGACCCGAGCGGTGCGGGGAGGCGGCGGACGGAGGACCGGGGCAAGGCGCTGGCGGGGAAGAGCACGCTCAACCGGCTGGAGCTGACGCCGAAGGAAGCGGGGAAGCAGGACCGTTACAAGAAGATCGTCGCCCAGACGGAGGCGATGGATACGTTGTTGGTGGAGGTCTTCGTCGAGTCCCATGCGGTCCCCCCGAAGGAGATCGTGATCGATGTGGACGCGACCGATGATCCCCTCCACGGGGATCAGGAAGGGCGTTTCTTTCACGGGTATTACGGCCACTATTGCTATCTGCCGTTGTATTTCTTTTGCGGGGATCGGTTGCTCTGCGCGCGTTTGCGGGAGGCGGATGAGGAACCTGCCACCGGGTGCGTCGAGGAGCTTTCCCGGATCGTAGCGCAGGTGCGGGCGGCCTGGCCCGAGGTGCGGATCGTCCTGCGGGGGGATAGCGGTTTCTGCCGCGAGGCGATCATGAGTTGGTGCGAGACCCATCGGGTCGAATACGTGCTGGGGTTGGCCAAGAACAGCCGTCTCACCGAGATCATTGCCGGTGAGCTGGCAAAGGCCCGGGAGGCCTATGAGGCCAGCGGGGAAGCGGCGCGGTGGTTCAAGGACTTTCGTTATCAGACTCGCGAGAGTTGGACCTGTGAGCGGCGCGTGGTGGGCAAGGCCGAATATCTGGCCAAGGGGGAGAATCCCCGTTTCATCGTCACCTCGCTCGCTGCGGAGGACTGGGAGGCGCGAGCCTTGTACGAAGATCTGTATTGTGCCCGTGGGGAGATGGAAAACCGGATCAAGGAACAGCAACTCCAGCTCTTCGCCGATCGCACGAGCACCCACGCGCTAGACTCGAATCAATTGCGGCTGTATTTCTCCTCCTTCGCCTATGTGCTCATCGAGACCCTGCGAGCGCTGGGGCTTTCAGGAACCGAGCTCGCGCAAGCGCAATGCGGCACGATCCGCCTGAAACTCTTCAAGATCGGGGCCCAGGTTCGACTCAGTGTGCGCAAGATCTGGATCGCCTTCTCCGAGGCATATCCCTATGCGCGTCTCTTCCAGGCCGTGCTTGACCGATTGAGGCAAATCCCATTGACCTGCTAGTCGTCACGATTGAGCCCGTCACTCCCCGCCTGCCCGCGCCCTGAAACGGCGTGAAGGGGTAGTCTTGCCTGAGATCACACCTTGCTCCACAGCACCCGCAATTTCTCAACAATAACCGCTTCCCATTCACTCGATTGACCCCGTTCGGCGTCCGTACCGAAGCGGTTAATCTGAGGCGTTGCCGTTCTAATGTTCACCATCGATACTTTCAACCTGGGCTCACCCCTTGGTGAGAAACCCGGGCTAGCGCCGTTTGGAGTCAAAGATCGGGCCGGCCTCGAAGCGCGAGCGAGCGAGCCGGCGGTCGCGGGCGAAGAGGGCGGGGTGGGGCGGCCGGCGTCCGAGTGCCGAGAAGAGCAGGAGCAACGCGGTGAGGCCGAGGACGCCGTAGTTTCCCATCGCAGCGTACGGGGTGAGACCGCGGTGGGGGATGACCCGGGCGCTCAGGGCGTAGGGCTGGAACTGCGGCGAGCGGGCAAGCACCCGGCCGCGCTCATCGCTGACCGCCGAGACCCCGGTATTGGTCGCGCGCAGGAGATAGCGGCCGGTCTCGCGCGCCCGCATGCGCGCGATCTGG
>JALZJW010000286.1 GCA_030859565.1 Pseudomonadota bacterium | reverse complement strand
CTTCCTCCAGATCCTGCTCGCGAAGGCTTTGTCCAAAGCTGACGGTGGCAGGTTTGAGATATCCCCCGCAGCGGCAGATCGGTGGCTTGCGCGTCTGCTTGAAATAATCAAAATGCGGTTCCGGATCGCTGCGCTCATGACAACGCTGGCATTCCACCGCGCGGTTGGTACCGTGCAATTCTATGAGCCGCTCCCGAGGGGTGCCGGCACGAGCATGCAAGCCATCCACGTTTTGGGTCACGAGCTTACCCAGTTTGGTTGCCCGCTCGAGTTTGACGATGGCGTGATGCACGCGGTTCGGTTGGGCATCGCGAAACGCCTCCCAGCCCTCCAGCTTGTAGTCCCAATACTCAATGCGCGCCGTCACCGAGCCCATGAACTCCTGGTAATAGACAGGGGTTCGTCGAGTCCACACCCCGTGGGGTCCCCGATAGTCGGGGATGCCGCTGCCGGTTGAAATACCGGCCCCGGTGAACACGAAGATGTTGTTTGCATCGCGCAGAAATTCAATGAGCGCGATGAGTTGGTTGTCTTTCACAGGATAATCGATGCGCTCGTCTCGTTGCTGGCGCTACCCATTCACATGCTGTGAGAAATCGCCAATGATAGTCGTTTCGAGGCGTCGGAACCGAGGCGAAATTTTAAACCAATCGAACTTCGCATGCTTACATGAGCGACCGTCCTTCGGCTTGGAACGTAACCGCATACGCGGAGGAGCGTCAGAGAAGCCCGCGCTCAGCGAACGACACCACCTCGGTGCCGCCGATCACGATGTGATCGAGGACGCGGATATCGAGGAGGCTGAGGACCTCTTTAAGCCGCTGCGTTAATAGCTCGTCGGCGCGGGATGGTGTCGGGTCGGTACTTGGATGGTTGTGATAGATCAGAACCGCTGCGGCGTTCATCCGTAGGGCGGCCTTCGCAACCTCGCGAGGATGGACGGTACAACCGTCGATGGTGCCGTGGAAGAGATCCTCGAACCCGAGGACACGGTGTTTATTGTCGAGATACACGAGTCCAAAGATCTCGTGCTCTAGTGTGGCGGTGCGAAGCTGCACGGCGCGTCTCGCATCGGTTGGGTTGGAGAGCACATCGCCCTCGGGCCTCTAGGATGGCCGCCGCGCGTTTCAGGATAGCCTCGTCGCTCAGCGAGCCAAGATCATAGGATGCGCCGGTGTCGTCGAGGTGCGGGTTAAGTAATGTTTCGCAGTGTGTCATTGCTGGTTCTCCGGTGGTGGCTGTTGCCCTCATCGGGATGCGTGCAGCATCGCCGGCGCCGAAGGCGCGCGGCCTTGCAGTCCGTGACAGCTTTGCTGGCGCGGGTGCGTTTTCTTAGCCGCGAGGCATGGGCACGCCTGGGGCAACAGCGGCCTAACCGGAGACGATGACGCCTCCACAGACGAACAACGGGCAAAAGGAGAGACCTTGGCAGGAGGAGACATTTGAGAAAGCCGCCCCCCGTCCCTTGATAGGGTCCATACGAGAGGTGCGGAGAGGACGAGCGCGTTCCCTTGGCCGGCAGGACTGGTCGCCAGCACGACGCGTGGCCGATAACCCATTAAAATAACTGGCATTGTCCACAATGTTCCACTATGGTTAAACCGCAGTGTGGGGAATTTGCCTTGTAGCGGAATGGTGACGAGAACAATGGCTCGGGGAACAAAAGAAACCAAAAGGCGGGTCGAGAACTACGTCCACAAAGGTCGCGAGCGGCTGAACAACCCGCCGGTGGGTCTGGTCACGCCGGACACGGACAAGGACGCCGGCAAGAAAACCTATGCCTACGACCCCCACCTTGACCCGCAACTGGTCTGGGCGGGAAAGGCCGAGCATACCTCGTTCGAGGTCCCTACGGTCTCCCTGCACGTTCACGAGCGCATTGATCCGCTGAGCATCGTTGAGGCCGTCAAGCGGCGTAACGGCAGCGACCCCCAGCTTTCCCTGTTCGCCGCGCCGGAGGAAAACCGGCCGATCCGTCACGCCATCGAGTTTTACAAGCATGCCCAGAACTGGACCAACCGCCTGATCGCAGGCGACAGCCTTCTGGTCATGAACAGCCTTCTGGAGAAAGAGGGCATGGCCGGGAAGGTGCAGATGGTCTACCTCGATCCGCCCTGTCATAGCTTTGTCAAGCGCCTTTTTTTCTCTTAGTTACCTGGCTATTCCCCATACCGAATCTTTCACACTTGATTTTATCGAAAAGCAAGTATGCTTGAGGGCATGGACAGAGTGTAT
>JALZJW010000285.1 GCA_030859565.1 Pseudomonadota bacterium | reverse complement strand
CGTGCTTCGCTAGGCCCCCACGATGCAGCTGGCTTTTACCGGGGGAACTCCAAGCACAGCCTCAAGGCCGGGTATCGCCCTCCAGGGCGAGCTCCACAGCCTTTTGCGCCAGTGCTTCAGAGTGGGTCTCCAAGAGCGCGCGCAGCGCGGTGCGCTTGTCCTTCGCGCCTTTTGGCTTGCCGTTTGGGTTACGCCGATAGCTTGAGCCGCCCGATAAAACGTGCGCTCCTTGATCCTGACTCGCTCGCGAGCTTTTTAAGGTGCTTGCCGTCCATGCTATCTTGGGCGCGTTGCCGGTCTCCCTCATTTTCCTGTTCACGACGATCGCGCTCCGCAATTTCTTCGTCGGTTGGCGGTTGTGGTCGCGTCTAGCCGTTGAACCTGAGCCCATGTTGCTGCGCTTCGTGGTAGAGGGTGCCAATGGTTACGCCGCCGTCTAGCGTGATGGAACGCCAGGTGGTTCTCGCGGCTTTCGGATCGTAGTTATCGGCGGTCCGGCTCCATTCATCATATGTGTCAAAGCCCTCGTCGCCAAGCTCGGACTTAACCGCCACTCCCATGCGTAGCCAGGTTTTGCGGTCGCCGGCAGGGATATAGAAAAGCGCGGCTTGAAGGTTGGGATTATCAGCGCTGGAAAACGTCGCCTTCTCAAAAGCAGCATTCCCAGCGCCCCACCGGAATCCTGGTTGCAGATGCCCGCGAAACGACCAACCGTCATGCCGCCGCTCTGTGTGGCTTGGTGCGCGGTTCTGGTAGTGGTCGTCCCATATTGGAGCAAGCTTCGAGCCACGAAAGCATGGCGTCCTGCATCTCATGGACCGCCTCTTCCGGTGTCTCGCCGAATGCCGAACAGCCGGGTAGATCGGGCGCGATGGCGATGTAACCCTCATCGGCATCGCTCCAAAACACTTCCACGAGATACTCACGTATACGCGCCATATTTCTTTACCATTTCGTCAAGTTGTTTGGCTTGATAAGGCTTAATGTAACCGCCGCAATTCTGGAAATTAAGCATCAGCGGTTCGCCTTCCCGCCCATAGGTGCAATGCGATCCCTTACCGCCTTTCCGCTCGAATCCTAGCCATTCCGCTATCCGACAAGCATCCGTGAAACGTATCGACTTCTGACTGTTGCGGATCGCCGCGAATAGTTTGTCCTTTCTGGTCAAGGCTCAGACCGCTTCGATCAAGCCAGTCGGCCTTCCAGCGGCACCACCTCGGCGCCGTTCTTCAGTCCGTCCAGGTAGTCAGCCCACCGCTGCATCATGTCCCGCTGCTCGGCCAGATGCGTGGTGCGGTTGTACGCCCGCCCGAGGGGGTCGCGCACGGTGTGGGCTAGCTGGTGCTCGATGAAGTCGGGCCGCACGCCGAGCACCTCATCGAGGATCGTGCGGGCCATGGCACGGAAGCCGTGACCGGTGATTTCCGTCTTGGCGTACCCGAGCCGTCGTAGGGTCGCGTTCCCGGTGTTCTCACTCAGGGGCCGTGACGCCGACCGCACGCAGGGGAAGACATATTGCCCCCGTCCGGTCAGGGGATACAGGTGCCGCAGGCACTCGACCGCCTGGCGTGACAAGGGCACCAGGTGAGGCTCGCGACTTTTCATGCGGATTGCGGCGATATTCCACTCGGCCCGGTCCAGGTCGAACTCCGCCCATTCGGCTTTCCGCAGTTCGCCGGGCCGAACGAACGTAAGCGGTGCCAGCCGTAAGGCGCAGCGGGTCGGCAGATCGCCCCGGTACCCGTCGATCGCGCGTAGCAGGGCACCCATCGCCTTGGGGTCGGTCATTGCGGCGTAGTGGGTTTCCTTCACGGCGCCAGCGCCCCGCGCAGGTCGGCGGCGGGGTCGCGCTCGGCGCGGCCGGTGGCTATGGCATAGCGGAACACCTGCCCGCAGTTCTGCAAGGCACGGTGTGCGGTCTCGATTGCGCCGCGCGCCTCGATACGGCGAAGGCAGGCGAGCAGTTCGGGCGCCGTCACCTTGCCCACGGGCCGGCCGCCCATCCAGGGGAACACGTCCCGTTCCAGGCGCCGGATGATTTTGTCGGCATGCCCGGCCGCCCAGGTCCGCACGTGCTTTGTCAACCACTCCAACGCCACGGCCTTGAAGCTTCCGGCGTCGCGGTCTGCCCGAACAGCTTTCTGCGCCTTGCGGACCTCGCCGGGATCGGTGCCGTGGGCCAGGTGCTCGCGGGTGCTGTCCCGCCGGCCCCGGGCTTCCTTGAGCGCCACGTCGGGGT
>JALZJW010000284.1 GCA_030859565.1 Pseudomonadota bacterium | reverse complement strand
AACTTGATGTCCCGCCCTTTCAGGGCTGACGCCGTCTCTAACGCAACCCAGGGCGTTGCCCTGGGCTGGCTTATCGCAGCCTTTCAGGCTGGGTTTCCTCGGCGGTTTACAAACACGCCCTAGCCTCTGACATAGAGATCTCGGCTGTCCATTTGGGCGGTGTCGGCGTGAGAGGCAACTTGTCCGTATTGGGGAATGCTTCGGAGGTACAGCCAGTCACAGGAGAATTCGAGAATGTTGCCGCTCGTTGATACCATCAATCGATACGCTCTCCCGATCCGGCATCGGTAAACGCGTCCCAGATATTTACTGCTCTCCTCCAGGTCACCGCGTATCGGGAGCTCATCGTCAGAAGTGCGTTTAATGCCCTGCTTTGTCGCATAGCCGTTATATCTCCGAACGGCATCGCGACAAGCTTGGACAATTGGAGCGGGCAACTCTTCAGCCCACGTAATTCCAGATGAGCCGATAATCAAAAACGCTGCTAGCTGACGGATCATGGAGAGGGAGTGTTATCGATAATAACGGCGTCATCACGTCGCGACACCTGCAATGCCACATCTTCAAAGGTTCCGAGCCCCCCTGACACCATTCCCAAGACGGCCTTGGTGGCCGTCACTTCTCGGGAAGCATCCTCCACAGTCGTCCCGCCGTCCAGATTCCTGAAGAACTGCTCCGCCGCGAACGCCGCCGAGCTGAGGAGCACCGGCACGCGCCGCCCGACATAGTTCCTCGCTCTGAATGCATCGGCGAATCCTCAGCGGCACCCATGCTGTTCTCCGTCGAGGCGCAACCGTTCATGAAAACCAAGTTGTATCCTTATTTATCGTCGTCGGAGTAACGAGAACATCGTAGTTATCCCAGAACAGATCGTTGTTCCATACCTTGAAGCCTCGAAATCCATAAATCTCATCCGTCGCGCCCGGATTATCGGCCACACCATGCGACAAGATGTAGAAGATCGAGTATTTGGCAGCTCGCGTTTCAACTCGTCGATATCCACCTTCGTATCCGTGTACGACTTGGAATACCCCAGGACTGGAGCGCTGGCTCACGTTTCAAAGAATCTGATTACGCCAAGCGTACATCGTGCGTCCGTCCTGCACCGCAGATTACATTAGGCGGCGGAAGTCTGCGGCACTCTCGGCTTGTTGGCCTCGGCGGGAGCCACTCTCCCGCTACCTGACCCTGCGCGACGGCACCAAGGCCCAAACGATTCGCGCCTCAGATCCCTTCGTGAGCTTTGTGCCTTTGTGCGAGGCCGATTTCAGCCGACCCGGAAGCGCACTTCCCGCACCGTTCTCCCGCCGAAGCGCTTCTTCAGTTTGACGAGAATCTCGCGTTTCCACACGCGATCGAGCTCGAAGTGGACGCTCGGCTGGAGCACGTGCACGTACAGCACGCCGTCTTTGAGCCGTTGCGGCGAGGAATGCTTCGCGAAAAATTCGCCCACCGTTTCCGTCCACCCGTGGAGCACTTCCTCCTCCTTGAGCCGATCCTTCAGCCCAAGACTCGTCATTACTTTCGTGATCGCGTCATCGATGGGCCTGGCGGTGTCCCGCGTGAAAGGGATCTCCGGCAAGCCCCGCCACTCGGCGAGAACTCGGGCGCGCAATCGCTCAGGTTTCATGAGAAAAGTTGGGAGCCGTCAATGTCGCAACCTCTCCTTCCGCCAGGATCCGGTCTCAACTCGCCTCCGCACCGGCGGGCAAACAAAATATTACCGCTCACGGCGAGCTCGGCGCCAGGTGTTTGAGGGCGCCGCCTAGCTCCCGTCGCTGCCGATGGCCTCCACGGGACAGCCTTCCATCGCCTCTTTGCAAAGCGCCTCTTCTTCCGGGGTCTCCGCTTGCTTGAAGACGTAGCTGTGCCCGCCATCGTCGTTGCGCGTAAAATTCGCGGGGGCGGTCTCGCGGCAGAGATCGCAGTCGATGCACTGGTCGTCCACGTAGAACTGTCCGGTGACATTCTCGGGATATTTGTTAGCGACGTCGGCCATGATACTGTTGGTGAGAGGGTGGCCAAAATAGCGGCTGCCCTTCGAATCGCAAACAATTTCTCAAACCGGAATTCGAGGGCGCGCGTTTTCAAATGCTGAACAAGCAGACGCGCGGCTCGCGCCTCGGGAAGCGGGCATGTCCCCAGTTGAATCGAGAGTTGACCCGCCGGAGCGCGCTCCCGATGGTCAGGGACCGATGACCGAGAACGCTCCGCCTTCCGTGGTGCCGGCCGAGGGCTGGCA
>JALZJW010000283.1 GCA_030859565.1 Pseudomonadota bacterium | reverse complement strand
AATCCCGGGCTGTTCGGGTGGCGGCGGTGGTGGGGACTGCGGGGCGGCAATACCGGCGGCGGTCGAACAACTCGGGGTCTCTGACGAGTACCTCCAGTCGATGCAGTCTTTGGGCATGGGCGAGTCGGGGATGGATATGGGGGCCGTCAACGATTACGACTCGAACGCCGCTGCCGGGACGCCCTCTACGGGGTGCTGGCAGATGATCCCCTCTACGTTCGAAGCGTATGCCCAACCGGACTGCATGGATATCAACGACCCGCTCTGTCAGGCGATGAGCTCCATTGCCTATCAAGAAGCCGTCCACGGCGGGCCGGTGTGGAATCCTGGGTACGCTGAAGGCGGTATCACGTCCATTAACAATAGACCCACCCTGCCGATCTTCCGCAACGGCGGGGTGGTACCGGGACGCGGCGGACGGCTAGCGATGGTTGATGGTGGCGAGCGGGTCCTGACTCCGCGCGATTCGCGCACTCTCGAAGCCCTGGTAGAGAACCCGGCGGCGCGATACGTCGATCGAGGAGCCGTAGCCGCCCGCGGGCATGATGCCAACGCGGAGAGGCCCAGCGCCGGCAGGCCGATACAGATCAACATCGGCGATATACACGTAGACGGTGGGGCACTCGCCGATCCTGAAGAGGCCGCTGGAAAATTCAAGGATGCGCTGGTCGACCAGCTCGCCACGTTGAGCCGGGAAGGTTTCTTGAGCGGAGCTAGAGAAAGCAGCGGGATCAGGTAATGACTACGAGAGATATACAACCGGCGAAGATAAAGGGCGATGTACTGCATCGTGGCTACGATGTTGGCTCTGACAACCTGTTCCTTGATGAGATTGTGGTTCCGGTAAACGGTTGGATTATCGGGGTGGCGACACGTGCCGGTGGCGATGGTGCTCCGGTGACTGCTTCGAACGTGATCTACGATGACCAACCACAGCCGCAACCGCTCGCGAGGCTCCCGGTAGAGACCTGGCCGGATGGCGTGGCGTACAGGCCGCAGACGCTCACAGTACCGCTTAGGGTGAGCAAGGGGCAGGTGTTGCAGGCTGGCTACTGGCGCGATCCCACGCAACGGACGCGACACGCCGTAGATCCGAACCCGGACGAGCAAGAACACCGTTCGGCTACCGTCTCTGGCATCACGCCGCCTGCTACGGTGGGCGCCTACACGGTTCTTACCGGTGCGCTACACACCCGTGTGACGCTTGTTGAGAACCTCGAACCGAGAATCCCAAGGTGGGATCGGACCCTATCTCCGGTGGGGAGCATTACCGATCGGGATCCGATCTTCGTCGCGCACTTCCGGCATCGCGAAGAGGATCGGCCGTACGACTACACAGATCTGGTGCAGTACCGCATTAAGGAGTTGCGCGGTCGTCGCAAGGATCGGGTGATCTTCTCTGGAGAGTTCGAGCCTACCGCAGAGGAGCAGGCCGCGCAGCGGTTCTACAGGAGGTTCGGTGTCAACCTCCCGGTAGATATCGAGATGGATTGTTCGATACGCTACCGTGACAGTTGGGGCGTATGGAGCCCGTGGACCGGGCCTCAACCTGGAGGACAGAACCCGGATTTCACGGTAACGAACGGCCCGGCACCGCCGACGATCAGCGCACCGATAGTCGGCGCGAAGCTGGCCGCGAGGAAGCCGGCTGAGTACCGGGGCTCGTACAGCTCTCCGATCGGCAATGCGTTCTCACGCGTCAGGGTGCAGATCTGGAACTCGATCGGGACGATTAAGCTCTACGACTCGGGCAACCTGCTCTCTACCGTGAACCCGGTAACGAGCGAGTGGGTGATCGGTTCGGGTTGGCACCCGGACCTAAACTACGGCTACCGCTACAAGCTCCGCGCACAGGTGATCGACTCCGGAGGGCTGCCGTCCTCGTGGGGCTACTTCCAGGACTTCACGATCAACTCAGCACCACGCGTGCCGCGTGGCTTGGTCCCGTCCGCGGGACAGACGACCGATAACTCGATCCTAAGCGCGGTTTCAAGTGATCCGGATGGCGACCCGCTCACCGGCGGGTTGTTAAAGCTTTTCGATATTACGAACAACGTACCCGTGTATGTCGGGCCGAGCTGGGCCGCGCGAGTCCCTAAGAACGTAAACGAATTGGTTACGCCGAGTACCAAGAACAGCTATCACTACAAGGCGCTGAATGCAGGGCGCACCGGTACGACGCAGCCGGTGTGGCCTACTGCAACCGGTGCCACCGTGCGCGACAACGTGGGCATGGCAGCCGT
>JALZJW010000282.1 GCA_030859565.1 Pseudomonadota bacterium | reverse complement strand
GGGTGATGCAGGGGATCGCTTTGAGGGGGAGAACGTCGTCCTCCATGAGTTCGCCCACCAACTGGACCAGGAGGACGGGGTCGCAGACGGGACGCCGGTGCTCGACAGCGTAGCCCGTCACCGGATGTGGGCGGAAGTGCTGGGCAGTGAGCTCCAGACGCTGCGCGACAAGGCGTCGCGCGGGGAGGCGACGGTCATGGCCCACTACGGCGCCGAGGACGCCGGCGAGTTCTTCGCCGTGGCCACAGAGTCCTTCTTCGAACAGCCGGAACACCTGTCTAAAGAGCACCCTGCGCTCTACGCGGCGCTGCGGGACTACTACCGGGTGGATCCCGCCGCATGGCATTAATACGATGGTACAGCGGCTCACGGGATCGCATACAGAGGTGGGTCCGTATCCGTACACGACCAAGCTGCCGATGCCGGGGATGCTTCCTTACGAGGACATCTACTTTCAGCTTTTGGATTTGCCACCGACGAGCGCCGATTACATGGAGTCATGGTTGGCTCAAGCACTGGAACGCGCGGATGCGGCGTTCCTGGTGGTTGATGTGAGCGATCCTGAAAGCCCAGACCACATCTTGGCCATTCGCTCTCAACTGCGCGAAAAGAAGATCGTGTTGATGGAGGGCTGGCCCACTCTCGCGGCGGGTGGTGCAGCAATAGCCGCACGCAGTGGGTGGATAGGAGCTAAGGTGGAGGATGACATCACCGATCCGTTCCGAATCGAACTGCCTACCTTGCTCATCGCGAACAAGTGTGACCTCGATCCGGATCCTGAGGAAGTGCAGGTATTGGAAGAGTTGCTCGGCGTCCATTATCCAGCGGTGACGACCTCTGCAAAGACGGGGCAGGGACTGGGACAGCTCGGGGAGCTGCTCTTCCGTGGACTCGAGATCGTTCGTATATACACCAAGGCGCCGGGCCGAGCGCCTGATACGGAACGGCCTTTTACCCTGCGCCGCGGGGCGACGGTGCTTGATGTGGCCGAGCGAGTGCACAAAGACTTTGCGAAGACACTTAAGTTCGCGCGCCTCTGGGGTACAAGTCAGTTTGAAGGTCAACACGTAGGACCCGACCACGAAGTCGCCGATCGCGACGTCGTGGAGCTGCACGCGCAATAATAGAGAGCAGAACTTTTTACCTGATCATCACCGCCCATCATTCTTCAGAGCACAGGGCTCATTTTCGCCCACGGTGTCGGAAACGATATGCATCAACGAGCAGCCGCTCGTCCATCGGTGGGAGGTTCGCTTCGCGCATGAGCCTCCGCCACGCCGGGTCGCCATGCAGCGGCTCGCCCACCTCTCGGGCCTCGCTTATCTCTCGCCAAGTCACCTCAACGTGCACCTCATGTTCGGGCCGTGGATCGCGCTTCGCGCCGCGGTGGTGATCGACATCGACGGTCCTCCGAGACCGTCTTCTGAGCCGCCGAACCCGTGCCCGAACTGCGAGCGCGACTGCATGTCGAAGTTCCGGCACGCGGCGGCTGCGGCCGGGTCAACGCCGGAGGCGCACACGGCCGTGGAGCAGCACTGGCGGCTTTGGCTCTCGGTTCGGGACGCGTGCCCGGTAGGTCGCAAGCACCGCTACAGCGACGACCAGATCGGCTACCACTACACCAAGGACCGCGATCGCTTGAAGCGAGCGCTCGGGCATGAGTGTTGAGAACGTCTTCGTCGATATCGCCCTCGTCATCACTTTCATCGTCGCAAACTTCGGACTGTTCCATGGGCGTCGAAGTGGTCCCGAATTTCTTGTGGGGCAAAGCGGAACGTGTCAACGACTTTGAGACATCTTTCCGGAGAATTTAGTGTTGCTCGCGCTCGCCGGCGGGCGCGCACAACACGTGCCGTCCCCCGCACCTGACGTCTTCGTTCCATCATTCTCCGAGGACCAGGAGAATGTTATCTTCTTCCCGCTATCTTTTTTCACACGCGTGTTCCTGGCCGCCCTCACTCGCCCAGCGCGTATTTCAGTACCTCATCACGGACCGCTTCGAGTTGCTCCCATTGCGGACACTTGCGCATGCGCATGTTCGCCTCATCGATATCCTGCTTGTCGAAAAAGAGATAAATGGGTCTCAACGCCTCGCGAAATACGTAGTTTCGGTGGTAATGCATCTCTGAATCCCCTTTAATGCGGCGGTAGATTTCCCGCACTAGCTCGGCATCGGGCGCCTCAGTCAAATCCTGGGTCATTGAGTCTTCCCTCGAAACTAAAACCTCCATAGTATGGCCCATGATGCC
>JALZJW010000281.1 GCA_030859565.1 Pseudomonadota bacterium | reverse complement strand
GCTGGTCAGGCAGAACCAGCGGCCACTCTACAAGCTGCTCTTTGAGTGCGCCAGCGCGACGCTCTTGGAGTTCGGCGAAGGAAAGCTCAAAGCGCAGATCGGCGTCACGGCCGTGTTGCATACCTGGAGTCAGACGCTGCTCGATCATTACCATCTCCATTGCATTGTCACCGGGGGCGGGCTTTCGCTCCAAGATCAAAAGTGGAAGAGCACCAGCGAGGATTACCTTTTTGCGGTGCGCGCACTCTCCAAGATGTTCCGGGCAAAGTTCCGCGATGGCTTAAAGAAGCTCTATGATCAGGGAGAGCTGGGCTTCCATGGAGCGCTCGCCGGGCTCTCGGACCAAGAAGCGTTCGAGACGCTCCTTGGCTGCGTCTGCGCGAAACCGTGGGTGGTTTATAGCAAGAAGCCCTTTGCCGATCCACAGGCCGTGCTCGCTTACCTTTCGCGCTATACGCACCGGGTGGCCATCGGCAACGGACGCCTGCTCGCTCTGGATCAGAGTGCCGGCACGGTCACCTTCAGCTACAAAGACTATGCCGATGCCGGCCGGCGCAAGCAGATGCAGCTTAGTCTCGTCGAGTTCCTGCGACGGTTCTGTCTGCACATCCTGCCGGAGCGCTTCGTAAAGATCCGTCACTATGGCCTCCTCGGGAACCGCGACCGCGCCGCAAAAATCGCCCTGGCCCGCGCCCAGCTCGCCCCTGCCGTCGAGGGCGAGCCCTCGCTCCGCGTGCCGCCAACCCAGGCTTCAGCCCATCCGGAGCCGCCGCTGTGCCCGCATTGCGGGTCCGCGAACTTGATTTTGGTCGAGCGACGCGGACGCGCCCAAGCTCCGCCGCCGCTGACCGACTCCTCATGACCTCCGAAGCTTTCCTGCAGCCTCGCCTCCGCCATCGAGCCAATCGAAGCAACGCCTGCTCCGATCAGGCTCGCCTCACGTCGCAAAGCGCTAATCTGCTGCGCCCATGGCTTCTGCGATGGCCTAGCCCTCCAATAATCCAGTCTCTTTCCGCCAACGCCTCCACGCTTTGCCCTGCGGCCGCACCTTCGAGCCGGAGATCGCCAGCCTCTTCGAGCCGCACCGCCATTTACTTTGCCCTGTAGCCACGCGCCGCGTCCCGCGAACCGGCTCAGTTCAACATCAGTGTATCCGCCATGCCGGGCGATGACACGTGTCACGCAATCCCAACCTTGTTCCGCCCGGCACAGCGGATACACTGCTTTACGTTAGGCGACGTGGGGTGAAAACGATCAAACGTAGATTCCGTCTGGGTGAATGGCGAATGATTCATACTGCGGAGTATCATCCAAGACCGAAAGGACATGACCGGTCGAGAAGGTGAGCGAAAACGAGTGTGGTGGGTCAATGCTGTAGCCCGTCACATCTGCGTTGAGGATGACGTGGATGCGATAGTGCTCACGGTCGGAATGCGCCAACGACTGATCGACCAGCAAGCCCGCGGCATCGCGCAACTCCCACGTGCCGTGCGCTGCGATCGTGCCGGAGCGTCCGAATCGGAAGTGAACGCCGTCCATGCCAATGCAGGCTTGGAACAGCGCGTCACCAACGAAGCGCTCAATTGGCAGGTCTGCGGGAACTCCATACATACGCGATGCGTGCGAAGTCGCCTAACGAACAAAAGGTGAGCGACACGCGGAGCAGGCGCGGCCTGTGCCGGTGGCGGAAAGGCGGCGGTGGTGGTGGGAAGCACAGGCCGTGACTGCGTAGCGTGTTCGCTCGACCGCCGGGTTAGGCGACTTGGTGGAATCATCAGAGGTCGTCGTCGGGGACTTGGGCTGTGCGGGTGGGAGCGGGTTGTTGAAGCCGCCGGGTGCGTTGTCCTCGACCTCGGCGATGAATCCGTTGATCAGCATGGCAGCAATCACGATGAAAAAAGCGATCCAGAAGCTCAGACCGCTGAAGTAGCTCAAAGCCCAACCAACGAGGGATGCCGCAGAAAGCGCGATAAGAAAAGAGATCCGGTGAAACGTGAACTTCTTGGCTCTCATTCTACGGGACACTCCGAGTTGCCTAACGACTTACAGATCAGCTACTGCGGAGGCTGGCGCGAGCCATGCGTGGTGGGTGGAAAGGCGGCGGCACGAGAGCATGGCTCGTGACAGTGGGAGCAGTTAGCTGCATCGACTTGTTGAACTAAGCCGCTGGCGCGGCGGTGATGGCAGCAGGATTGGCTTGTGTCGGCAAATGAGCAAAAGTGAGAGCATGAAAAGCCATCATCGTTACGGCACGAATCAATAGAGA
>JALZJW010000280.1 GCA_030859565.1 Pseudomonadota bacterium | reverse complement strand
CGACAACAACGTGGATTTCCAGGAGTTCATGATCCTGCCGATCGGGGCGCCGAGCTTGCGCGAAGCCGTCCGCTACGGGGCCGAGATTTTCCATGCCCTAAAAGAGGTGCTGCATGCTGGAGGTTTAAACACTGCCGTCGGGGATGAAGGCGGGTTCGCCCCCAACCTCCCTTCGAACGAGTCCGCGATCGAAGCCATCCTCAAGGCCATCGAACGTGCCGGCTATCGCGCCGGCGAAGACATAGTGCTCGGCCTGGATGTCGCGAGCTCCGAGTTTTGCAAGAATGGACAGTACGCGCTGGCCTCCGAAAACCGCACGCTCACGGCAATGGAGCTCGTCGATTCTCTCGCCCGTTGGGTAGATAAGTATCCCATCATCACCATCGAGGACGGCATGGGCGAGAACGACTGGGGGGGTTGGAGCGCGTTGACCAAGCGCTTGGGGAACCGGGTGCAGCTTGTGGGCGACGATCTCTTCGTCACCAATACCGCCATCCTGTCGCGGGGGATCGCGCAAGGCATCGCCAACTCGATCTTGATCAAAGTCAACCAAATCGGGACCTTGAGCGAGACGCTCGCGGCCATCGCCATGGCGAAAACAGCGGGTTACACGGCCGTCGTATCGCACCGCTCGGGTGAGACCGAGGATACGACGATCGCCGATCTGGCCGTGGCCACCTCCTGTGGTCAGATCAAAACCGGATCGTTATCGCGCTCCGATCGGGTCGCGAAGTACAACCGGCTCATCGTGATCGAGGAAGAGTTGGGTGCTCAGGCGTCTTATCCTGGGCGGGCGGCATTCTACAACCTACCGGGGAGCTAATAACCTGGTAACTGGATAATCAGTACCCTTCGCTACGAGGTGCGTGGAACAGTGCGTGATCTCAACCCGATGACTCTGCTCGCGCTTATTCTCCTGCTGCTGCTGCTGGGCGGATTGCAGTTCAAGCTATGGAACGGCCAGGGAGGCCTTATAGAAATTTGGGCGCTGCAGGAGCAGAGAGACAATCAGATCCTTGAAAACCGGCGGCTCAAAGAGCGCAACAGCAGTTTAGAGGCCGAGGTTGCCGACCTCAAAGACGGGCTGGAAGCCATCGAAGAGCGGGCCCGCAGCGAGATGGGAATGATCAAGACCGACGAGGTGTTCTATCAGATCATCGATACCCGACCGCGTAAATCGATCGACCCGATCCGCTAAGCGGTATTGGGTGGCGATCCCCGCGGCGGGGAAAGGCGCCCGGATCGGCTCCGATCTGCCGAAGCAGTATCTTTCCCTTCTCGGCAAACCGATCATCGCGCATACGCTGGAGCGATTTCTTGAGCTACCGGCCATCGATGGGATCGTGGTTGCTATCGCGGCCGGTGACCGTTATTGGGAGTCGATATCTATCAGCAATCGAGGCAAAGTCTCCACCGTCGCGGGCGGCGCCGAACGCTGTCATTCGGTACTGGCGGCCCTCGAAAGCCTGTTACGGCGGGGCAGCCCCGGAGACTGGGTATTGGTACACGACGCCGCGCGTCCCTGTGTTCGGGCCGAAGACATCGGCCGTCTCATCGAACGCTGCTCGCGGCATGAGACGGGCGGGCTTTTGGCCTTGCCGGTACGCGACACCATGAAGCGCGCGGATGACGCTCAGGAGGTCATTGAGACCGTATCGCGCGCGCGCCTTTGGCATGCCTTGACCCCGCAGATGTTTCGGCTCGGCGCCCTCCACCAGGCGCTCACCGAAGCCCTGCGTGAGGGACGGATGGTTACCGACGAGGCCGAGGCCATGGAGCTCATGGGCCATGTGCCCTGTCTGGTGGAAGGCCATCCCGATAACATCAAAATTACCCGCTCCGAAGACCTCGCGTTGGCCGAGTCTTTCCTGAGAGCTTGTGAATAAATCTACTGCGCAACCCGCCCGCATCGTTGCGCGCTGCTCGGAATCCTCATGTATTTCCATATACACTGCGGTTGCTCGCCTCGTCCTTGAGGCTCGCCCCTTCGGGGCAGATGCGCCGTTTCGCTCCCGGCGAAACGGTCCTGCGCGCCGTGCGCCTCGCGGGCGGGCGCGCTCGCTACGATTTCTTCACAAGCTCTGAGCGGCTTTCGGCAAGAAGCGCTATGCGAATAGGTCACGGCTACGACGCGCATCGGCTCGTCAGCGGGCGCGCGCTCATCCTGGGCGGGGTGAGCATTCCGCACGACCGCGGCCTGCTCGCCCACTCCGACGGAGACGCGCTGATTCACGCTATTTGCGACGCGCTATTGGGAGCGGCGGCCC
>JALZJW010000279.1 GCA_030859565.1 Pseudomonadota bacterium | reverse complement strand
GCAGATGGATGTTCAAATTGGCGGCCGATCCAAAGCGCTGTAGTAAGCGTGACGGCGCCGGTGTCGGCTTCGGTACGTTTGAGTCCCGCTTGTTGGATCAGAAATGTCGAAATGACCCGGGTGGATGATTGCAAGACCGGCCCGAGCAGCTGCGGATGTGCGGCGAAGCGACAACGCAGCGGGATCGGAAACGAGAGCACCCACTGCCGCACCCGCACCCGGGGGATGGACGTGATCGACCAGGTGGGCGGCCGTGCATCCTCGGCGCGCCAAGCAGACAACGTCCCTTCTATGAGGGCCCCGTTGTCAAGCCCCGGCGCTAGATTATTTTGATCTTTACTTAGCTATTTTTATTCTCACATGCCGAGATTGTCTCCGCCGGAGTTGTTCACGCTTTGTCCACGGACGAAGACCTTCTCTCAATCGTAGTCGGTGGGCAAAGAGTGAACAACTCCGGCCCCATGGGATCAGCGCGGTGGCTATCGATTCTCGCTCCTCAATCATGCACGTTTTTGGGTTGGCCGGTTATCCGAAGCGGGCAGGTCAAAGTGCCTGCCACCACCTTCTATCCGTGTCGGTCACATTGGAACCGATCACCTCATGCTGTATACGCGCCAAGCGCGTGAAGTAAACCGAATTCAGAAAAGCACCCCATCTGTGGCAACGGTCAATTGACCTTTAACCCGGGACGTTGTCGGGCGCTTCTACCAACCGCTTAACTCATTTGCTGATGTTCGAGCGCTCACCGACCTAAGCCTGCCGCTCTTCGCCGGGCCCCGGTCCCTCGCCTCTCAACCGGCGGCTTTGAGCTCCGCACCCTCAGGCAACATGCCGTCTTCCAAGTAGCGCCATAACGCGACCAGCAAGCGCCGCGCTAACGCCACGATCCCTACCCGTCGCATCCGCGCACCGCCACCGGCGAAGCGCTCACGGAACCAGCGGCTGAGCTTGGAGCTCGGCTGATACCGAAGCCATAACCAGGCGATTTCGACCATCATCGTGCGCACGCGCCGATTGCCCGCTTTGGATATCCCCTGGTCTCTTTTACTGCCACCACTGTCATAGGGTGTCCCTGTCAGCCCCGCGCACGCCCCCAGCTGACGGCGGTTGCGAAACCCTCGCCAGGCAAAGAATTCCATCACCAGCAGCCACGCACAGTTCGGCCCAATGGCACGCAAGCCCATTAACCGCACGACCCGTTGCACACTGGCCGTATCCGCCTGCCTCAGTCGGCTCGTCCGCGTCTTCTCCAAGGCACGCCGCTGCGCCTCCACCAGGCGCAGGCGCTGATACTCGCGCTCCAGCTCGCCTTTGAGCTCCAAAGGCAGGGGCGCGCCATCCCACAGGGTCAGCGCCTCCAGACGCTGGAGAAAATCGCCATTCGGTTCCAGGCGCAACCCCTGCGCGACTAACAAACCACGGATCCGATTGCGATGCCGGGTGCGCTCCTTCTGCAACGACCCGAGCTCTCGGTGTAAGCGCCGCCCCTCTTCGTCCTCTACACTCGGAACCCGCACCACACTCCAAAGGCCCCGCTCACCACCCCAGTAACGCATCAGCATCGTCAGCAGCTTGACCCCGTCGATGCGGTCCGTCTTCGCGCGCCGCTTCCGCCGGTTGGTCTCGATGCTCGAGGAGTCGACCACCTGATTTTCAACTCCCAGAGTTACCAAGTAACGGTGCAACCAGAAGCCATCGCGGCCCGCCTCGTAACAGCTCACCACCTTTGCCTCGGACGAGAGGTCGAATTTCTCCTTGGCCTTCCTGATCGCTTCGACCAACTCCATACGGTGTCCCGCCTCCATCGTCTCATGTCGCCGCTTCTCACCCCCATCGCTAAACACGAGCTTCCAACACTTGTCGCTCAACTCCATCGCCATGTACAACACCCCCTCGACTGCGTTATCTTTACTCTGTAGGGCCACTCGATTCATCTTCGCTCTCCTTTGGATTGGTTAACCAATGCGCCTAAAGGGTAGCCTGGGTGGCCCTACATAGCATCTATTCCCACGCGCTCCGTCGATGAGCTCGTGCGCGAGCGCACGTCTCCGTCGGTAAAGGCGGCGCTCAAGAGCCTGCTGGAGGCGCCCGTGGCCACCGTGGGTGGCTTCCGGCCAACATGACGGGG
The DNA here is from genome assembly GCA_030859565.1 of Pseudomonadota bacterium. Lineage (NCBI taxonomy): Bacteria > Pseudomonadati > Pseudomonadota > Pseudomonadota bacterium. The sequence goes on along the minus strand of JALZJW010000279.1, from coordinate 154 downwards.
CCGACACCGCTCTGCGACCTGGGCCCTCCCCGGATCTCGTCGACGAATGCAGCGAACTCACGCCGAACATCGTACCAAACGACAACGCGCCGGGCCTTCAGGCGCTCAGCAAGCTGCTTCGCCACGTAGTCGTGGAGCGGGTGCATGTCAGGGT
>JALZJW010000278.1 GCA_030859565.1 Pseudomonadota bacterium | reverse complement strand
GACGAGCACCATGAGGCCGTCGCCTAGCACTACTTTGGCAGGTTCGGGTTACAGGGCTCTGCGAGGAGCTTCTGACACCGTAGGCATCGCAAAGGCGGAGGTCGTGCGAAGAGGTCGACGATCGCTTGCCGGATGGCCGGCATGCTGGGTTGCGGTGGCGGCCCCCCGATTCTTTTTTTTCCGCCCCGCTGCCTTGAGGCGGCGGGACTGGAGGAAGGCGTAGGCGATCATCGTCATCAAGGCATGTCGATGTAATCCGATCCAGGATCGGCCTTCGAAGTGGTCGAGGCCGAGTTCCTCCTTGAGCTGTTGATGCGCCTGCTCACAGATCCACCTGGCCTTGATCGTGGCAGCGAGTATCTTGAGCGTGGTCTCGGCCGGCAAGTTTGAGACATAGTATTTCTGCTCCCCGGTCGGCCGGCGCTCGCCGACGAGCCAGACCTCGTCGCCCGGCATGCACTGCATGCGATCGTCGAGCATCCGGTGCTTGTGGCCATCCGCAACGCGGACACGGCGAGCCGCGAAGAGGCATGTCAGCCGGCCTCTGGTACCGCGTCGCCAGCTGATCTTCCGCCATGGCTCACCTGCAAGCATCGCTTCCGCGAAGACCGGCGCGCAGTCGGGAATGTGATATTGGCGGCGCTTGCCGGTCTTCGCGACGGGGAAGATCAGGGCCACATCGGCCGGGTAGACGTTCTGGCGTCGCGACAACCCGACCGCCCACAAGAGGCCGCGCTCACTCAAAGCTTGGCGGAACGCACCGCTCGACCCGTACCCCGCGTCGGCAAGCACGCAGCCGAACCGCGCTCCGGATGCGATGACACGGTCGATCTCCTCGATCGCGATCTCCGGCTTCGTCAGAGCGGCCTGCCGATCCTTCGGGACCCGCGCCCGCGTCATGCGCTCGGGATCATCCGTCCAGGTCTCGGGCAAAAAGAGCCGCAGGCCCACCATCACCGGCACCTCGCGCGAGGCCAGGGTCACCGAGACCAGCGACTGGCAGTTGGACGTCTTGCCAAGCGAGGAGGCGTATTGCGGCGCGACCCCGACCGAGTGCTGCCCCTTCTTCGGCAGTGCCGTATCGTCGATGACGAGAAAGCCCGCCGGGTCGCCAACCAGGCGATCGGCCTCCTTCAGTAGCGCAACTTCGAGCGGGGCGCTGTCCCAAACCCCTGCAGCGACGAAATGATGAAGCTGGTCGTAGCCGACCGCGTCAGCACGCGCTGCCATGGGTTGCACGCTCTTCCGGTCCCCTGGGCCGATCAGGCCCGCAATGTAGAGCGGACACATCCGGCGACGTGCCGGATGCGAAAGAACGGCGAGAAACGGCTCAAGCCATCGCTCGAGCTCTGTTCTCCAATCCCGCTCCGCCGCCATGGTCGGTCCTCCAAAACCGACCTCCCATGAATCATGCAAACCGACGCACGGGAATCCTCAAAGCGCCACCTGGCAAAAACTTCTGCCAAAGTAGTGCTAGTCGCGCCACAGCGTTCTTCGCGCCGTCTGACGCCATCTGGATCTGGGCGGGGAACGGCCGCATGTCCGGGGCGAGCCGCGACTCCAGGAGTGCGGTCTCACTCTTCCCTTCAGCAAGGGCCTTGTCGAGCCAAGCCTGTATGCTCGTCATGGAGTGGACGAACACCGGCACAGAGGCATCATAGATCGTGAAACTCATAAGCGATCCTCCGCGCCGACGGCTTGCTCCGCCGGCCAGTCATACCTGACGTCCAAGTCACGCGTGCTCATCGTTACACGGCGCGCCTGCTTGGCGGATCGTAATGGAGCTGCGGTCGTTGGGGTAACCTTCGGCCTGCGAGGTGCGGGCAAAACAGCAGCAGTTTTGTGGTCTGCGGCCGCATTTGCGGGCAGCAAGAGCAACGTTGCCGCGCTTGCGGAGCCGTTCCGCCCTCGGCAAGAGCTGGTTCAGCTCCGGGCCGTGCGCGTCCCTTGCACAAACAGCATGGCGATTTCAACGTCACCGAGGTGTTCGCCTTGCTGGACCGACGGGCGCCAGAGGATGGATCGGAAAACTAGAAATACCAGCCCACGCCCCCGTACTCAGCGAGGCTGCCGGGGCTTGCGAGGTCAGTCGCCGAGCGACCTGCCGCCAGCGCCGGCGCGTTGTTCCAAGCCTGGCGCGTCTAGAGCTCGATCGGGGAGCAGGAACGCTCGTAATCTCTGTTGCCGTAGCGGGGTAGGTGCGAGGCAATGTTCACGGGCCGGTCTCGGACCACGCGACCAGTTGAATCAAGCGCCGCATACGGCTTGGAGTTCGAGCTACAG
>JALZJW010000277.1 GCA_030859565.1 Pseudomonadota bacterium | reverse complement strand
CGATGGAACCGATAAAAGTTCAGTCCGCGCCCGAACGCATGTAGAGCGACCTACAGGACGTCGCCCAATTCGATCAGCCACGCCAGTGGCGCGCGTACGCCGCCAACCGGACCGGCCAACGGCAAGGCCCGTCACGGAGTTCGGTCCCCGGGCCCACCGCGGCGACGCTAAGCCAGCCACGGAGTTTGCGCCTGTGGGCGGAACAGAGATCGCGCCTCCGCCCAACCAAGAACGCACACCGGCCGCCGCCGCCCCATCTGCCTCATCGACGAGAGCTCCGGAATTCGGCGCCAACGCCAAACCTGCAAACGAGTTTGGGCCGTGACAAGGTCCGCAACTCCGACATCCGGTAGGAAGGTTCAGCATGACTAACCTTGTTTCCACACGGCGCTCCATGAGCGTCTGCTTTGCTGCATTGGTACTTTCGCTCGCTTGGTGCGAACAGGCCCTCGCCGGAACGTATGTGATGCGGTCGTGCAACGTTCCTGGCTCTGCTCGTTCACAGGTTGCGCCATGGCAGTGGATGTACGCACTCCACAGCGTTGCCTTTGACGACTGTGGCGCAGGCGGCGGGTTCGGACTGATGTTCCCGAACACGCGGTTGATGACGCGCGTATCGGAGGCCTCGGTGCTGATTGCGCGACCATCCACTGGTCCAAGAAGCGCGATCACTATTAGGCGAGCCCGCGTGTGGATGATCACGCGGTTAGCTGGTACCGGCTCCTCCATGTTCGTAGTCACCAAAACCACTACGACTACCGGGGGCGTACAGCTCGTTGACCTCTTTGGCAAGCCCGGGGGAAACACGCTCAACACCCCATATGAAAGTCCGTTGCTGCCTCAAAACTTGAGCAAATTCCAGATCGTTCTGGCCTGCTCAGGAAGTACGCCTAGTAACTGCTATCCGTCGCATCCACGTCCGCTCGAAATCAGAGGAGTTGAGCTCACTCTGGAGGAGGACGTTCCTCCGGTCGTTGAGTTGAAGGGTGGCACAGTGACTTCGACAGGACCACAATCCGGTGCCCTAAGCGTGAGCTATACAGCGAGAGACGACGCGTCGGGAGTGGCGAAGGTCGAGGGCTTGCTTGGCGATACGGTCGTGGGCGTACAGAACTTCGCTGGACACTGCCGCTACGCGGACTTGAACGCCTGTCCCGCTGGACGTAATGACGAGCTCGTGCTGAACACGCGCCTGGTTCCGGATGGATCGCACGTCTTCAGGCTCAGGGTGACCGACGCCGCTGGCAATCGCATCGCGACACAGGCTCCGGGCGCTGTCGTCGTCGACAACGGCGGAACGACAAGCAGCAACCCTCGGCTCGTTGCGCAATTCGTCAGCACGCGCCGGTCTACAGCCACTACGCGATACGGTCGTCCGGCAACCATCCGAGGCCAGCTCACCGACTCAAGCGGCCACGGGATCGGCAACGGACGTATTCATGTGCTCGAGCGTCGCTTGCTCAGTGGCAAGACCATCAGAGCGGCTCACGTATCCACACGCTCCAATGGAAGGTTCAGCTACAGAGTCTCAAGCCGCGGACCGTCCCGGTCGGTTCGGTTTCAATTCCGGACGAGGGTGGACAACGCGAATACCGTGGTGACACGGACACTAAAGCTGCGGGTCAGGGCGGCCTCAACACTGAGAGTCGCGTTGAGCGGAGTGAGCGTACGGTACCGCGGAACCGTAACTAGTAAACCATTCCCTCGAGGAGGAAAGCTCGTCCTGATGCAAGGACGCGTCTTGCGCGGAACCTGGCAAACCTTTGCGACTAGACGCACGAGCAGCCGCGGCCGTTTTACTGGTCGATATCGACTGCGCGTGTATCGTCCGGGGGTCACGCTGCAGTTTAGAGTCCGCATTCCCGCAGAGAAGGGCTACCCGTACTCATCGGGGGTCGGTCGAACGCTGACGAGAAAGGTAAGATGAGTCGCGGCGACGTGACTGGGACGGCACGCACCTACGGTGCCCAGCAAATAGCCATAGCGAGATGCCCATCCCCCATCGCCGATGTCGACTGTGACCTTCACGCTATGTGGCGCTCGAGGTCCGTTGTGCGAAAGCCGGTTGAAGCGACCACTTTCGATCTCGCGTCGTCGAACATGGAAGACGCGACGACCCGTGGCAACCCATATGCTGTCACCCGGCACGGCGTGCCTTCCGTGGGCTAGTGCCCGGATCTTGCAGCAAGGTGAGCGCCCCGACCGAGGTCGGGGCGCCGTGACGTCCGGCTGAGCAGGGATTGTTGGGGTTGCGAAGTCCTGAAACCCCGGCTCGGGAGGATCACCTTGAAGGTGCA
>JALZJW010000276.1 GCA_030859565.1 Pseudomonadota bacterium | reverse complement strand
GGCGCATCCTGGCGCTGTTGGACCAGCCGCCGCCTGAGGGTTATGCCCGCTGGACGGGGCCGCTGATCGCACAGCTGCTCGGCGATGTGCATGAGCAGCAGGTCTGGCGCTTTCTGCGTTCCCAGAAGATCGCTCTCGCCGGGCGCAAATCCTGGTGCGAGAGCAACGATCCCCAGTTTGCTGCCAAGGCCGCCGATGTGGTTGGTCTCTACATGGCGCCGCCAGAGAATGCGATCGTCATCTGCGTCGACGAGAAGCCCTCGATCCAGGCTCTGGAGCGGGCTCAGGGCTATCTCAAGCTCCCGAATGGTCGGGCGCTGAGCGGCCATAGCCATGACTACAAACGCAACGGCACTTCGACCCTGTTTGCCGCCTTCGAGGTGGCGACCGGCAAAGTAATGGCCGCGCACAGGAAGCGCCGGCGGCGCATAGAGTTCCTCGACTTCATGAATGATATCGTCGCCGTTTACCCCGGCACGGCCATCCATGTCGTCCTCGATAACCTTAACACTCACAAGCCAAAAAATGACCGCTGGCTCAAGCATCACCCGAATGTGCATTTCCACTTCACGCCGACGCGGGCCTCTTGGCTCAATCAGGTCGAGATTTGGTTCTCGATCCTCGAAGGCAAATCCTTGCGTGGCGCATCCTTCACGTCGGTCAAACAGCTCAGGGAGCACATCGATGCTTTCATCGAAGCCTACAACCAAAATCCCACCCCCTTCGTCTGGACCAAGGCCGAAGTCCATCAGCGCTGCTTCAAAGACCGCCGTATCAGTCAATTGTGATTCCGGGTACTAGCCCACAGATTCCATGAAACCTATCATTTGAGCGGGATTCTTTTGGGCGACGATGTTGTGTAGCCTCGTTTAATTGATTCGTTGAACGAGGCCTTACATCATGGCAGCACCGCGGCTTGTGGTCGAGTTGTCGATTGGAATAGAAGACGTGACACAGCTGATGGCGATTGCGCGATCGCGAACCGAACCGGCAAGCCGGGTCGAGCGGGCGCGCATTCTGTTGGCTTATCGGAATGACCCATCCTTCTTCGCGGTGGGACGTTTGCTTGGCGTGCATCATCAAACCGTGCAGCGCTGCGTCGAGCGGGCCGCCGGCTGCGGTGCTTTGGCGGCGTTGGACGACAGTCCACGGCCCGGCAAAAAGCCGGCCATCACCGCCGAAGCCAAGGAATGGCTGGTTGCTCTGGCCTGCCGGAAAGCCAAGGACCTTGGCTATCCACACGAGCTTTGGACAACCAGGCTCTTGGCCCGCCATGCGCGTGAGCATGGACCTTTGGCCAGCCACGCCTGCCTTACCGGTCTGGTCCAAGGGACCGTATGCAAAATTCTCGACGCGCATGCCGTGAAGCCGCATAAGATACGCTACTACCTGGAGCGCCGCGATCCGGAATTCGAAGAAAAAATGGCGCAAATCCTGTGCGTTTACAAAGAGGTCGAGATCCTGAAAGGCGCTGCGGCCAGCTCGAAGGAGGCAAGCGATGCGGTGGCCATCGTCTCTTATGATGAGAAGCCTGGCGTGCAGGCGATCGGCGCGACGGCGCCGGACTTGCCGCCGAAACCCGGCATCCATGCGACCTTCTCTCGCGATCACGAGTACAAGCGCCACGGCGCGCTGAGCCTCTTGGCCGGGATCGATCTCTTGACCGGCAAGGTCCATGCGCTGGTCGAGGAGCGGCATCGCTCGCGCGAGTTCATCGAATTCTTGAAGCTCCTCGACGCGGCCTATCCGGCTTCGACCGCGATCAAAATTATCCTCGACAATCATTCCGCCCATACGTCCAAGGAAACCAAAGCCTGGCTCGCGACACAGCCGGAGGGCCGCTTCGAATTTACCTTCACTCCAAAGCATGGCTCGTGGCTCAACCTCATCGAGGGCTTCTTCTCCAAGCTCGCCCGCTCCGTGCTGCGCCACATCCGCGTCGCCTCCAAACGAGAACTCGCGGAGCGCATCCTGGCCGCCATCGATGACATCAACCACCAACCTGTCGTCCACACATGGTCCTACAAACTTGACAACGCCGCTTGATAGGATTCGAATTTTGGAAACGCCGCACTAGCCCAATCGGGTGGCCCCATGAAGCGTAGGATGCGACTGCTCCACCGGCTTAGGTGCGTATGAGGACAGGAAGTGCCCATCAACAGTGGAGGATGGAAACGAGTAAGCATTAATACAAACTCCGAAGCCAAATTTGTTGTAGCTACAACCTACTGCAAGCAAGGTATTAGGCGTCCCAACGGCGATGAATGACGTCATATAAGCGGCAAAGATACAATTTATTGG
>JALZJW010000275.1 GCA_030859565.1 Pseudomonadota bacterium | reverse complement strand
CGCCCGGCGCGAACCCGGCCCGGGCGGCCTCACGGCAACTTTATTACCCAGTCATCGAAGGAGAGCGTTTTCTCCGGATCCTTCCCGATGCCGATCTCGAGCGCGTAGACGATGTCGTCGATGTTGAGAGCTGCAACCTTGGACTTCAGGTAGCGCACCGTCAGCTTCGTACCGGGCGTGTGATAGGCCATCATCGTCATCGAGACGCTGGTGCGGAAATGCGGTGCGTCCGCGCGGAGCGAGATCAGGCGGCGGCCGATCGCGCCGGTCACCAGCTTGATCATCAGCCTTTCCTCGTCGACCGAGTAGGAGTCGACGTAACCCCAGGTGATGTGCTCGGTGCCGAGGCTAGAGTCCATGCTGCCGGCTGGGATGGCGGTGCCCGCCGTGCCGGGCCCTCCGGCGCCCGCTGTTGCGGCTGGCCCGCCCAAACCCGTGCGCGGGCCGCCGAGCCCGGCTGTCCCTGCGCCCTTGGCGCCCGTCTTAACTGCTTGTCTGGCCATGTCTTGGTCCTCCGGTCTGAGGCCATCCGCGCCCCGGACGGCTGGGTGAATGCGGCGGCGCAGGCTAGAGCGCGTGCTCCGTCGCGATGATCAGGGGGGAATGGGAATAGGAGTTTCAAAAGCCCTTTTTCCTCGGGAGCGAAGATACGACTGAACCTGTCTGGTGTCAAACACGCGCAATCTCGGTCCGGAAACGGGGAATTATTGGGCTATTCATCGGCCCCAGGCGCCAAGTTTGGGGACATTTTTGGATCTTGGGTGGATGCACAAGGGAGAGGGCCGGCTCAGGAAGCTTAACCGAATGGCGGGGGTGTTGGTTTTGGATCAGGCCATTTGGAATCGGTCGAATGGCCGCGCCGGGGATCGGGGCGGGGCCCGGACGGACAAGCCGAGATGAGAAAATCTTGGCAATCACGGGGGGATCTTCGATGGCGGCGATAATCTTCAAGGTGCCGCCACACCGGAGACATCGTTCAATATCGATATCGAACACCCGTTTGAGCAGCCGGGCCCAGTTGATGCGCGCAGGTGCCGAGTGGTGGGCTGTGTTGGGGTGAACCTCTGCGGCGTTAGTTGCGCTAACCGGCGCGCTGGCGACGATCGCGGAACGGTGCTTGGCGTTAGGCGCGAGTACGCCATGGAAGCGGATCAGATGCAACCGCGGACGGGGAACCCGAGCGGCGAGTCGCTGCATAAATTCCAGGGGTGACATCACGATATGGGTGGTACCGTCGTAGTACGGGCTTTTGAGTTGCAGCACGACATCACCGGCACTATTGCGTTTGAGGCGTTTGTTGGCAATGGCTGGACGGGTAATGTATCGGCACAAGTGTTCGAGTTTCTTGCGCTGATGGGCGGCACAGCAGACCTCGGCAGCCGCGCGCGTCATAACCGCGGCAAGGGAAGCGTTACTTGGTTAGACCAGCCGCCTTCGGGCGGCTTTTTTTGGGAGTTGAAGCGCGACGCGAGCCGAAAGTATCTCTCGAGCAGGCCGTGTCCCTTGGCAGCTTATCCTTTGACGAAGACCGTAGGCGGCGACGACCGTCCGTGCCGACGCTCTGAGCTCGGCGGGCCTCGATCTGGGCGGCGTGCAGGACGGAGGCGTCCTGCACGCCGCACGCGGTGGGGCATTGCGGACCCCGTCCTCTGAGGTCCGTCCTTTCAGGACCAGCTAGCGCGTTGGTCCAAGGACTACTGCTGCGCCGCAGCTGGCAGCTGCTGCTTCTGCACCGCCATGCGGTACTGGCTTCCCCGAGCGATTGGAACTCCGCCTTGTGAGTGCACAACGCAACTATGCTTCCGCCCCGCGTTGAGCATGACAAACGGCGTGTCGCACGTCGCTCCTGAAAAAGCAGAGCAAATAGCGACCGTCGCTCCATCAATGTCCAAGAGCCTAGTAATCAGCTTTTCGCCAGTCTGGTTCTGCCGTATGCGGCAGCGATATCCTCTATTTCGTGTTTCTTCGGTCTTGAACTCGTAAGTTTCCGGTTCCATTGCGTCACCAAAGTTCGACGGGAGTGAGGTCTGAAAAATTTGGGGTATGTTCATCTCCTCTTTAGAGAAATCCTCGTCGAGCGATTTGCATCCTCCTGCCACTGCGGCCTGTGAGGCAAGCAAAGCTGAAGCGAATACTGCCGTGAAGCCTACTAGTATCTGGCGATGAATGACTTTCATGTAATCCTCCTTAGGAGCGTTATGGGGTATAGAGTCTTCCGCCGTGACTTCTTTGCATTTGACAAAGCACATCATGCGGGGATTTTTGAATAGGCCTTCAAAAAGGCATGGTCGCGGAGATAGAGCGAAGTGCCCATGACCCGGCGGCCGTAG
>JALZJW010000274.1 GCA_030859565.1 Pseudomonadota bacterium | reverse complement strand
ATCTTGGAGAAGGCCCTCGGCTCTGAGCATCCCGATGTGGCCCAAAACCTCAACAACCTGGCTTTGCTCTACAAAGCCCAAGGCCGGTACGGGAAAGCCGAGCCGCTCTATCAACGCGCGCTCGCCATCAAGGAGAAGGCCCTCGGCCACGAGCATCCCGATGTGGCCCTAAGCCTCAACAATTTGGCGGCGCTCTACCACAACCAAGGCCAGTACGGAAAGGCCGAGCCGCTCTTCCAACGCTCGCTCGCTATCTGGGAGAAAGCCCTCGGCCCCGAGCATCCCGATGTGGCCCAAAACCTCAACAACCTGGCGGCGCTCTACTACGCCCAAGGCCAGTACGGGAAGGCCGAGCCGCTGTATGAACGCGCGCTACAGATCCTGAAAAACGCCTTGCCGTCGGACCATCCAAACCTCGCTCAGTTGATGGAAAATTACTCAGCGTTACTTATCAAACTCAACCGCGATCCGGAGGAGACTCCTGATCACTAGAAAACGCTTAGAACAAACCGACGATCTTCCCCTGAGCGTCGATAGCGATCTTTTCGGACGCCGGGACTTTTGGCAGACCGGGCATGGTCATGATGTCACCGCAGATCATGACGATGAATTCGGCGCCGGCCGACAGCCCGACCTCGCGGATCGATCACGTGCCCGGCGACCTCTCCCCCGGTCTCTAGCTCGACGCGCCCGATCACGGTGGAATCAGCAGCATTCCATCCAAGCGTCTAGGATTTCGTCTTGGCAACATATTTCACCCCCGTAATGAGCTCGAAATCCGCGTCCTGGGTCCACAGGGTAGCGCCATAGGTTTGTGCGGTTGCCAGTAGGATGCTGTCGGCCATGGGAAGCCGGTATTCGATGCTCACTTTAGCCGCGACCAGGGCGAGCGACGCCGTAAGCTCGACGACCTGTCCTTGTTGCATGAGGGCCACGGCCTGAAGCGCCGCTCCCTCGCCGCGCTGTTGCAGAACGCGTTTGAACACCTCGTAAAGGCTCAAGGTCGGGACGAGCAGATCGCCGGTGGCCTCGATGGGGGGAGCGAAGAACTCGGCACTGGGGCCGTCGGCAAAGTATTCGAGCCAGCCGGATGAATCGACAACGTTCAGATGCGATCCCGCTCACGAGGAACATCCGTATCGATACCTTTTAGAAACCCCCTCACCGTTCTCGCCGTACGCAGTGGGATCAGCTCGATTCGGTCCTCGAAAAGAATGGCCTGTAGTTTTTGCCCCGGACTGAGCTTAAGCATGCCACGAATACTTTTAGGTATAACCACCTGATATTTAGGAGAAATTGTCAATGTTTCCACGAGAGTACCTATCGATAGATTACGCGTATGACAATTATAGCATCGATCGGCACAACAGAATGCAGTGCGCCCGTGTTGGAACGTGAGAACCTGTACCCCTGCGGCGAAAGGAGTGGTAGAACTGTGAGGGAGGTTTCTCAGTGGTCACGGACCCCTTCTTGGCCCTGTTACTGGCAGACCGAGCTGCCGTAGGATATCCGCGATCTGCCCGGCCTCCTGGTAGCCGCGCTGGGCGGCGGCCTGGTAGGCCCACACCAGCTGCTCGAGTGCCTCCCTGTGGTCTTCCTCGCGTCCGCGCTTGAGGAGCATCAGCGAAAGGTTCACGCGAGCTGATCACTAAACAACGCTTAGAACAAACCGACGACCTTACCCTCACCGTCGATATCGATCTTCTCGGCGGCCGGTACCTTCGGCAGACCGGGCATGGTCATGATGTCGCCGCAGATCATGACGATGAATTCGGCGCCGGCCGAGAGCCTGACCTCGCGGATGTTGATCACGTGACCGGCGGGGGCGCCCCGCGCCGCAATGTCGGTCGAGAATGAGTACTGGGTCTTGGCCACGCACACCGGATAGTGCCCGTAGCCGTCGTCTTGCAGCTTCTGGATCTGGGCCTTCACCTTGGCGTCCGCGGCGATTCCCTGCGCGCCATAGGTCTTGGTCGCGATCGCCTGCATCTTGTCCCACAAGGGGGCCGAGTCCTCGTACAAGAAACGGAAATTGCTTTGGCCCTTGGCGATCATTTCCACCACCGTGTGCGCCAGCTCCTCGGCGCCCTTGCCGCCCTCGGCCCAATGCCGCGCGAGCACAACCGGCGCGCCGTGCCCGGACATTTTGGTCTTGACCGATTCCACCTCGGCTTGGGTGTCCTGCGTGAAGTGATTGAGCGCCACGATACAGGGCAACCCGAACTGCGTGCCTATGTTGGAGACATGCCGCTCGAGATTCGTGAGTCCCTTCTCGAGCGCACCGAGGTTCTCGACGTTGAGGGATTTTAAGTCTACGCCTCCGTGGTATTTGAGCGCGCGGATGGTGGCCACGATGACCACCGCGTCGGGCCGCAAACCGGATTTCCGGCACTTG
>JALZJW010000273.1 GCA_030859565.1 Pseudomonadota bacterium | reverse complement strand
CTCTGGAATGGCTGGAGAAGGCTTGCGAAGATCATACGACGGAATTGATTTGGCTTAAAATTGATCCTAATTTCGACAAGTTGCGCTCGGAGGAGCGTTTCAAAAATATCTTGCGGCGGATAAACTTTGCGCAATAAACTTTAACGGCGCGCGTAAAAGAAACTTTAGTTTTTTAAGACTAGATTAGAACAGGGGTTCGATCCTCCTCGACTCCACCAATAGATTCAATAATTTCAATAGTTTACAAACAAGAAAGACAAGCTATATTGCCTGCCTTTTTTGTTTTGTGTGCCTATTGTCGCGTCCACGATGGTTCTGCCTGGAAGTTGATAAATGTGCGTCTGCGCCGCAATCGCCATCGCGATTTTAACGCTTCGGAAACTCGCATTTGCGGATCGGTCTTTTTTGAATAAACCAGAAAACGCCGCGAAATAATATCAATCCCATGCGGCGCGAGCCGAGTTTTCAGCTCTTCAAACGTCGGATCGCCGTTCACACATCCATTCGCGGGCGAATGTGAAGCCGCAACATTGTTTCGTAGCTATTAAAGGTTTGTTCAGCAACGCTGGGCTTGATGATTTTTAGCTACTTGTCCAGATACTCGTCTAAAGTCAGTTCCGTCGACCGACCCTGGCCGGGCACAACCGGCGCGGCCGGTGCAAACCGTATGGTCGCGTCGCCAGTCCGGCGCGCCCAGTCGCGGGAGCTATCCCTCACGGGACGACGAAGCCTGGCGCGGTTGCGAATGCGTTGGACAGGATGACGTTGGCCTCCTGCTTCGCCGCCTGCCGCATGGCAATGCTGGTCCGTGTGCCAGCCGCATAGAACCACCAGAGATAGAGCGCATGGAACATCCACGCGCCCTCATACTGCCAGGTAGAATCCGCTCCGTCTCCCCCCGCCCCGTAGACGGAACCTGCGGGGAATTGCGCGTCATGCGGCTTGTTCCCGATGTGGCGAGCCTCATGGATCAGTGTCCCGGCGCGTGAGATCACGTCGCGATTGCCGCCGCCTGCCGGATAGAAGAACTGAATGGTCAGCGTGACGTTCTGGCCTCCACCGAGCGTGCCGTACCACAAGGCGCAAAAGGTCTCGGTGACCCAGCCAAAAGCGGTGCAGACCCAGCGCTTCACCTCGGCATAGATATGGCAGATCCAGGCGAAGAGGATGAACCAGGACCGGCACTCCCGCTTCGTTTCCTCATAGCCGGCGGTGCATCGCCAGGCCTGCCACTGCCGCGTCCACTGGCAACCGGTCGTGACCGCCGTGGCACTCCCGTCCCCGCAGGCGGCGCGCAGGTCGTCGTAGCGCTTGAACTGCTCGCGGACGTAACGCGGCCCCCAGTGAAGGGCATCGCTGTTCCAGTCCTCGTTCATGTAGTCTTCGGCCGAGTAGTTCAGCAGCCACATCGCGTTGAGACATCGGGCCAGCGGCTTGCGGATGTTGCAGACATCGTCGAAGCCCCAGCCGTTCTGCCAGTAATCACCGTTGAAGCCATGGACGTCCCACGCCCAGTCGACGAACGGTTGGTTGCAGATGCGCGGTCCGTAGAGCGCGTCGCCGCTCGCGTTGAGATCGGGGACGCGATAAGTGCAGTCAGCCATGGGACACCTCCGTGGAAATCCGTGGAGCATCGGTTGCCCAGCGTTGCTCCGACCGGGGATGGGCGTCTTCGTCACCGGGCAGTGGCGGCGCCGAGGGGCCGCCACTCTCCGGTCGCGCCAGATGCACCCGCGGATCGCGGACTTGCGGCACGTCGCGCACCGATGCAAAGCGGGTTAGGCCGAGGTGGCGCAGTTCAGCCGGCAGGGCCGCTCTAGCCCGTTCCAGCATATCTTCGCGCTCCGGCCGTGCCGCCAGCGCCGCCAGCGCCACGGTCCGGACGGTAAGCGAACCGGTTGTTGTCGCCCGAAACAGTACATCGAGCGCCGGAGCATAGCCGTCATCGGCAAGGCCCACGATGCCATCGAGTGCATCGAGCGCGAGCATGTTTTGCTCCACCCGCTCTTGCGAACCATGGCCCTGCAGCACCCGGATGTCAGGCGGCGGATCGGGCGGGAGCGGTTGAGGATTGAGTGCCACCTCGCTCAACAGGTCGAGGGCCGACCCATCTCGAAGCGCGGCAACTGCCAGCAACGTCGAGTGACGGACCGCAAACGAAGCGTTAGTGTGTCCGGTAAGAATCGCTCGCGATTCCTTGAGGACGTTGTCCTTCGCTTCGCGAAGCTGCGCCAAAGACGCTACGTATTCTTCGTCGGACTCATTGTTGACGCGATTGATTACTTCAATGAAGTGTCCGAGTTCGCTTCCCGGTCCGCGTTCAAAATCTTGGACTTCGGCCGTCGTCGTCTTCTTCCGGCGAGAGCCGAAAGCAGACGCAACCAACACGATCAGTCCAGCCAGTCCAGCTAACCGCAAGAG
>JALZJW010000272.1 GCA_030859565.1 Pseudomonadota bacterium | reverse complement strand
GAGCAATCGGGCATTCGGGAATGGGTCACGGGAAAATTCGTCATGCAAGCGCGCGAGGATGAAGACAAGAATCGTTTCCTCGCGATCGTCATCGAGCTCGCCCCCGGCGAGACGGCAAGCGACGAACGCCGTGATGCGGCCGCCCAGGCAATCGTCCGCGAGCTACGGCGTTTGAACAGTGAATTCGCGAACTACGTCCCGCCGGCTTCCCAGCTTCCGCACGTCGAGCTGAAAGCCCTCGGGGATCCGGAGTGGTTTCCGGCGGGCGTCAAGCACCGCTACACGCGGCGTTAACCCGACTTAGCCGATTCGCTCTCCTTTTTCGACTTTTTCGCGCCACTGCCATTCGTAACGATTTGATTTGTAACCCCGGCAGCGCAACGAAATGGCGAAAAGTGGCTGTAGTGAAGACCTTGGTTGTTTTCAGGGGGTTGATTGTGTGGATAATAAGTGGCCGTCATGTTTCTACGCGCCACGACTCGCAAGAAGGACGGCAAGGAGCACTGTTATTGGAGCATTGTCGAGAACAAGCGCCTCGGCGACGGGCGGGTGATGCAGCGCCACGTGCTTTATCTGGGGGAGATCAACGCCTCGCAGGAGTTGGCATGGCGCAAATCGATCGAGGTATTCGAAGACGGTAGTAACGCACCTCGCACGCTGGCGCTGTTTCCCGAGGATCGCTGTGAAGGGATCGTGCCGGACGCGGCGGTAGTGCGGCTCAGGCTCAGCGCGTTGCGGTTGTGCCGGCCACGTCAATGGGGTGGATGCTGGTTGGCGCTCAATCTGTGGCAGGCGCTGCGGTTGGATGAATTCTGGGCCGATCGGCTGTTACCGAGCCGTAAGGGGACGCGCTGGGATCAGGTACTGTTCGTGCTGGTCGCGTATCGACTGCTGGCGCCGGGCAGCGAATGGCGATTACATCGGGAGTGGTTTGAACGCAGTGCCTTGGCCGATCTGCTCGGCGCAGATGCGGGGCTATCCGATATTCACACCCTGTATCGATGTCACGACCGGTTGATCGAGCACAAACGCGCGGTGTTCGATCACCTGACAAATCGATGGCGAGATCTCTTCAACGCCTCGTTTGACGTGCTGCTCTATGATTTGACCAGCACCTATTTCGAGTGTGATCCGCCTCAAGAGGACGGTGCCAAACGTCGGTTTGGTTATTCGCGTGATCGGCGTTCCGACTGCGTGCAAGTGGTCATTGCCTTGGTGGTGACACCGGAGGGTTTGCCGTTAGCCTATGAAGTCTTGGCGGGCAACACTGCGGACAGCACCACCTTGCGTGATTTTCTGGCGCGGATCGAGGACCAGTACGGCCGAGCGCGGCGGATCTGGGTGATGGACAGAGGGATCCCGACCGAGGCGGTGCTGAAGGAGATGCGCGAGCGCGATCCCCCGGTGCATTATCTCGTGGGTACGCCCAAGGGGCGGCTGAGTCAGTTCGAGCATGCGTTGCTGGCCCAATCGTGGCAGGGGGCACGTCCCGGAGTGGACGTAAAGCTGCTGCCGCAGGACGGGGAGCTGTATGTCTATGCGCAGAGCCGGGATCGGATCGCAAAAGAAAGAGCGATGCGCCGCCGGAGGCTCAAGCGCTTGTGGGCGCGTCTCAAACAACTCTCGGCGATGACGCTCACCCGCGAGGCGCTCTTGATGAAGCTCGGCGCCGCCCGACAACAAGCCCCGTCTGCCTGGCGTCTGGTCGAAGTCGATCTCGTGGGGACGACCTTACGCTATCGGCTGCGCCGCGACAAACTCCGAGAGGTCCGACGGCGCGAGGGCCGCTACCTGCTCCGCACCAATCTCACCGAGACCGATCCCGCGAAGCTATGGCGATTCTATTTGCAGCTCGTCGCGGTCGAAGAAGCGTTCAAGAACCTCAAGGGAGATCTCGCCATCCGTCCAGTCTTCCATCAACTCGATACCCGCATCGAAGCGCACATCTTCATCGCCTTCCTTGCCTACTGCCTCCACGTCACGCTGAGCCGACGGCTGCATTTCCTGGCACCGGGATTGACTCCACGCAGTGTGCTCGAGAAGTTCGCCGCCGTGCAGATGCTCGATGTGCATATCCCGACTACCGATGGTCGCGAACTCGTCCTCACGCGCTACACCCAGCCCGAGCCCGATCTGACCCTGCTGCTGGACAAACTCGCGCTTGATCTCCCCGCGCAACCGCCACCCAAGATTACCACCTGCCCAGATCCCAGCCACCGCCCTGTAGTGCAGACCTAGCAGTACCCCGGTGAGTATTATCAATCACTTAACACGTCTGCACCCCCCGAATCGGCTAAGTCGGGTTAACACGTCTGCACCCCCCGAATCGGCTAAGTCGGGTTAGATCCAGTTCCGGAATTGACTTCAGTCGGTCAGGCGTCGCTGGCCACAAACTTTGAATTTGCTCCTTGGTAGGATCCTCGTCCAGGGGTAAGGGACCACCGCTTCCCCATGACCGATACCGGGTGAAGGC
>JALZJW010000271.1 GCA_030859565.1 Pseudomonadota bacterium | reverse complement strand
GAGCACCGCATGCTGGTGATCCAGCGGGTACTGATCCGCCATGGCCTCGATGAAATCATTCTGGCGACACACCTTTTCCGGCCAATTCGGTTTGTTCTATACGTGCTACCGTGGAACTGGACACGCTCCGGCTATGCCCCGCGCGCGGAACGGCTCCGGCATGTCCTCGAGGACCTCGGTCCCATCTTCGTGAAATTCGGTCAGGTGCTGTCGACCCGGCGTGATTTGATCCCGGACGATATCGCGGAGGAGTTCGCGAAATTGCAAGACCACGTGCCTCCCTTTCCCGGGAGCGAGGCGCGTAAGATCGTCGAAGCCGCCTACGGGCGCCCGTTACAGCAGGTCTTCACGGAATTCGACGAGCAGCCCTTGGCCTCGGCGTCGATCGCCCAGGTCCACGCGGCAAAGCTTCTGAACGGCCGCGACGTGGTGGTCAAAGTGGTGCGGCCGGGGATCAAAAAGGTCATCCGCCGCGATCTCGGCCTGCTGGATATCCTTGCCAACTTCGCGGAGCGCTACTGGAGCGAGGGGCGGCGGCTGAGGCCCACACGGGTGATCGCGGAGTACGAAAAGATCATACTCGATGAGCTTGATCTGGTGCGCGAGGCCGCGAGCGCCTCGCAATTGAAGCGGAACTTCGAAGGATCGAGCGAGGTTCATGTTCCCGCCATCGAATGGGACCTGACCCACCGCGACGTGCTGGTGATGGAGCGGATATCGGGGATCTCGATCGACAATGTCGATGCTTTGCGCAAGGCCGGGGTGGATCTTAGAAGGCTAGCCGAGGTCGGTGTCCAATTGTTCTTTGCGCAAGTATTTCGCGATCGCTTTTTCCATGCGGATATGCACCCCGGCAACCTCTTCGTGATCCCTCCTCGGGGCGACGAGCTGGCTAAGATCGTACCGGTCGATTTCGGGATCATGGGCTCATTGAGCGAATTCGACCAACGCTATTTAGCCAATAACTTTTTGGCCTTTCTCAAACGCGATTATCGGCGTGTGGCGGAGCTGCACGTGGAATCGGGTTGGGTCCCCGCGGGCACGCGCGTCGATGACTTCGAGTTCGCGATCCGCTCCGTGTGCGAACCGATGTTCGAGCGCCCGATCAAGGATGTCTCCTTTGGCCACCTGTTGCTGCGCCTGTTCCAAACCGCGCAGCGTTTCAAGATGGAGGTTCTGCCCCAGCTGCTGCTGCTGCAAAAAACCTTGGTCAACATCGAAGGGGTGGCGCGACACCTGTGTCCCGATCTGGACATGTGGCATACGGCCAAGCCGTCCTTGGAGCGGTGGATGAGCGAGCGGGTCGGCGTGCGCCGGATCGTGGGGGCCACGCGCGAGAATCTGCCGATGTGGGCCGAGCGGCTTCCGAACCTCCCGGGCCACGTCGTGGATCTCCTGGAGCAGCTCAAGCAAGGCGATTTTACCCTGAATATCCATACCAGCAAATTGCAGGATATTCAGCGCGAGATCCGGATTGCCGCCGAACGCGCGGCCTATGCAGTGGCTGCCGGCGCATTTATCTTGAGCGCCGCGATGTTGTTCGGCTTCGCGGACGAGGATACGCTGATGCTTGGCGATGCCCCCTTCGGCGTGTGGGTCATGGGCGGTTTTGGGTTAGTCTTGCTGGCGCGTGCGTTTCGGGAGCGTTAGCTGTGACGGCCGTTACGGAACTCGCGCGAGTTGCGACTCAACCTCATCGCGCTTGTGAGTGCCGGTCAGGGCTTCGATCAAGGCGAGCGCAAAATCCATCGCCGTGCCGGGTCCGCGCGAGGTAATGACCTTCCCGTCTTGGACTAGGGCGTCCTCGGTCACGGTCACCTCCGCGAAATTCATCGCCCGCAAGATCCCGGGATAGCCGGTGGCGCGCTTTCCTCTGAGAAGGCCGGCTGCGCCCAAAACCTTGGGCGCTGCGCAGATCGCAGCCGTAAATTTTCCGTTCGCCGCCATCTTGATGAGCAGAGCATGCACGCGCGGGTCGCTGTCTAGGTGCTCCGCGCCCTTGGCGCCCCCCGGAAGCACGACCATGTCGTAGTCGCGTTTCAAGGCTTCGTCCAAGGAGGTGTCGGGGATCAGCACCACTCCGCGGCTAGCGCGGACGGGATGATTATCGAGGCCGGCGGTGACCACCTCGATCCCGGCCCGGCGCAGGAGATCGATGACGGTGACGGCCTCGAGCTCTTCACACCCTTGGGCCAGCGGGATAAGTACGGCGGCCATTTAAATCTGGATCCTCGGCCCCTTTTCCGGCCCAAGACCCATGATCGCTTCTGCAAATGACAGTGTTACCATACCTCTCCCCCAGTCGGTTTTGTAAAGTTGGTGAATTTTATCACAGAAATACTAACTTTATCCACAGGGAGTCTATTCCAATGCAAGATGAGTCTGAAGGGAGGGCTTATTTCTAATACAAGATGAGTCTGAAGTAAGGCGGCGACTGTTCATGATGGGAGGATGAAGACCATCATGAACGACGGACAATTAG
>JALZJW010000270.1 GCA_030859565.1 Pseudomonadota bacterium | reverse complement strand
TTTCGGACGGCGATCCCGCGTTTCAGGTCCGCAAGATCTGGCGGGCCGGGCTGGCCGATGCGGTCGCGGGAGCGGTAATGGTTTTTCCGCGGAAGACGGAGCACTTCCTCGAGGCCACCGCATTCTATCCCGCCGATCGCCACGTCATTGTCGATGACAAGCCCGCCGTGCTGCGGCGGGCGCGGGCGGTCCTGGGCGACGCGGCAACCACCGTCCAGATCGCCCACGGTCACTATGCCGCGCGGGACGCCGCGGACGGCGACCCGGCGATCGACTTCCGGCTCCGGGCCATCGGTGAGCTGGCCACCCATTTCGGCCCCGATTTGTCGCGGTGAATCCCAACCGCGGTTGGTTTGCGCCGAACCCAAGCAACGGCATCGGCGAGATGCTTGCCGCATTCATCAGTGGTTCACAATTTCCCTTGACACAAAGGCCACGAGACAAGTACTATGCGCAAGCCCTAGCGGAACAGCGGTCCCGCGGCCAGGCTTGGACGCGCCCCGGTCGCCAGGAAACTGGTATGGATTGGAAGCGCGATCGCACTTGACCGATTATGGTTGATGCGGTATACTAGCTAGGCCCTTGAACGAGGGCATTCCCCCGAGGTGTTCGGGAAGCGTTTGTACGGTCGTCCCATTCGCGGAACGACTGGTCAGTGGGCGTTCGTCGCCCGCCCTCGCGACAACGAGGGCCGCTTCTGGGTTGCCCAGAGGGGAAGCACGTTGACAAGCTGACGCGCGTTTCGGCGTTGTGGAGATGATGATGTCAAAGCGGGCGGCTTCGCCGTTCGCGCTTGGGATCGGGTGTCGACACGAGGCTGAAACGATTGAGATAGCGCGTCGAAGACGGAGCAAATACGCAAACGGTGCTTGGTGAGGTGCCATCCCGTCAATCGAGTGGGACAACACAGCCAGACAGATGGTTGAACAATGAGCACCGCTGTCGAGCCACAAGGGCTCGCGGCCTGGTGCGTTTTGGTGGAGAGTTTGATCCTGGCTCAGGATCAACGCTGGCGGCGTGCCTAATGCATGCAAGTCGAACGGGGTTCTCTTCGGGGGACTTACGTGGCGGACGGGTGCGGAACACGTGGGTGACCTACCCTGGTTGGTGGGGGATAGCCCGCGGAAACGCGGGGTAATTCCGCATGAGCTCATCCGGGCGTGGCCCGGGTGCGCAAAGGGTTCTTCGGAACTCGCCGCAGGAGGGGCCCGCGGCCGATTAGCTAGTTGGTGGGGTAACGGCTTACCAAGGCGATGATCGGTAGCTGGTCTGAGAGGACGGCCAGCCACACGGGGACTGAGACACGGCCCCGACTCCTACGGGAGGCAGCAGCAAGGAATCTTCCCCAATGGGCGCAAGCCTGAGGGAGCAACGCCGCGTGCGGGATGACGCCTTTCGGGGTGTAAACCGCTTTTCGGCGGGAAGAAGGCGCCCTCGCGAGGGGGGGCTTGACGGTACCGGCGGAATCAGGACCGGCTAACTACGTGCCAGCAGCCGCGGTAATACGTAGGGTCCGAGCGTTGTCCGGAGTTACTGGGCGTAAAGCGCACGCAGGCGGCGGCGCCGGCCCGGCGTGAAAGCCCCCGGCTCAACCGGGGAGGGTCGTCGGGGACCGCGCCGCTTGAGGGCAGCAGGGGGTGGTGGAATGCCTGGTGTAGTGGTGAAATGCGTAGAGATCAGGCGGAACACCCGTGGCGAAGGCGGCCACCTGGGCTGCACCTGACGCTGAGGTGCGAAGGCGTGGGGAGCGAACGGGATTAGATACCCCGGTAGTCCACGCAGTAAACGATGCCGACTAGGCGTGGGGGGACTTGACCCCCTCCGTGCCGGAGCTAACGCGGGAAGTCTGCCGCCTGGGGAGTACGGCCGCAAGGCTAAAACTCAAAGGAATTGACGGGGGCCCGCACAAGCGGCGGAGCGTGCGGTTTAATTCGACGCAACGCGCAAAACCTTACCGAGGCTTGACATGGGGCTGCAAGCGCGTGAAAGCGCGTCGCCTTCGAGGGTGCTCCACAGGTGCTGCATGGCTGTCGTCAGCTCGTGCCGTGAGGTGTTGGGTTAAGTCCCGCAACGAGCGCAACCCCCGCGTCTAGTTGGATGTTCTAGACGGACTGCCGGCCGCAAACCGGAGGAAGGTGGGGATGATGTCAAGTCAGCATGGCCCTTACGCCTCGGGCTACACGCACGCTACAATGGCCGGGACAGTGGGTAGCCAAGCCGCGAGGCGGAGCGAATCCCCCAAACCCGGTCTCAGTTCGGATCGCGGGCTGCAACTCGCCCGCGTGAAGGCGGAGTCGCTAGTAACCGCGGGTCAGCAGTACCGCGGTGAATATGTTCCCGGGCCTTGTACACACCGCCCGTCACGTCACGAAAGCCGGCAACGCCTGAAGCCGGTGGGCCAACCCGCCTCGCGAGAGGGGGGCGGCAGCCGTCGAGGGCGGGGCTGGTGATTGGGACGAAGTCGTAACAAGGTAGCCGTAGTGGAAACTGCGGCTGGATCACCTCCTTTCTAGGGAGCGCCGTC
>JALZJW010000269.1 GCA_030859565.1 Pseudomonadota bacterium | reverse complement strand
GCGTCGCGAGGCCGAGGGCGTCTTCCGTCGCATCGCCTCCCATGCTTGCACCGACCACCGCCACGGTCTTTGCGCCTGTCTTCCGCAGATAGCGCACGGCGGCCAGCACGTCGAACGACGTGGCCTCGCGGTTGGCGGACAGCGGGCCATCGTGGGACAGGCCGAACCCTCGCAGGTCGATCGCGAGCACGCGAAAGCCTGCCTTCACGAGTACCTGCGCCTGCTCCTTCCAATCACTCTTCGTCTTCCCGCCTCCATGGACCAGCACCACGCCGCGATCACTCGCTCCGTACAGGTCCGCGTGGATGATCCACCCGTCCTGCGCGGGAAACGAGATCGGGCCCCGTGCCTCGGTGAGGATGATTATCGCGAGGACGGCCAGGATCGCCGCGATCGCCAGGGCGGACTGTGGCGTGAGCTTGGTGCGCATGTTGAAGCGCTAGTGCTGAGCGCGGCTATCCTAACTCTGACTGCTCTCCTTGACAAACAAACTAGAAGAGCGTTGGGCACACTCCTAGGCACACTAGGAGACCGTGGCTCGATGAGCGCAAAATCGCGAAAAAGCAAACCCGCACCCAGAGCGTAGGCGAGTCCGACGATAGAGGCAGGCCCGGCGCCACACGTCAAGTGGTTGGTCGTGGCCGCCCTTGTGGGACTCGGCTTCGCGGCGGCATCGGCGTGGGTGGGCTACAATATCCTTCGCGACCCGCTCTATGAGAGTGTCTGCGACTTCAATACGACATTCAGCTGCACCGAGGCCTACACGAGCCGGTTCGGTTCGGTGGCTGGCGTGCCCGTGGTGCTCGTCGGCGTGTTGTACTTCGCCTTCGTGCTGGGCCTGACTGGGCTGTGCAGTCAGTCGCCCGCCGCGCGCCGGAATCTGGCCGGGTAGGTGTTCGCCGTGTCGGGCTTCGTGGGGGTGCACTATCTCGCGTACGCGTCGGTCTTCGTGCTCGGGACGGTGTGCCTGCTCTGTCTTGGCACCTACGCGGCGATTGCCGTGCTCTTACTGATTTCTGCCTCCGAACGATCCCGCGTGGGCAGCCTGCCTGACAGCGCGGCTCGCGACATCCAGACGCTGGCTCGGACGCCGGCCGCTTTGGTGGCGACGCTCGCATTCGCCGGTGCCGCCGATCTCGTCATCACGCTATTTCCGCGCGAGGCCGTCTCAGCGCTGCCGGCGTGCTCGAAGCGCCGATAAACACCGCATCGGGATTGGCCGCCATGATTTTCAGCAAGCCTTGAAAGCGACCCCCTCGAAAGCGGAATAGTAGTCGCTCAGGAACTTCGGGCCAATATGCGCTGTATGACGGCCCACGTTCCGGAGTCGTAAATTCCCTCGTACCTATTGCAACGATCCCGCAGACGTTCATAGGTCCGCCACCGACTCCGGGGCGGCTTTTCTGGAAAGTCCCAGGCAATGCCCTCAGCGCCGCCCAGCTTGCGCCTGATCTTTCCTGCCTGGGTTAGCGCCCTATCCCCTTGGCGAGTAGCACTGCGATTGATACGCGAGCCTGTAGCAAGCGCCTACAACCGAAATAGCGACTTCCAAGGTACAGCTTCGCCGCTCGCCTGTTGCATCCGGCGATCGGGCATCCAGAGCCGCCACCCTCCGAAGTAACACCTCGTCGAAAGCAAATAGACCGGGTAACGGTATTGCTCTCCGTCTTTGCTGTAGGCCAGCTCAATTCGGCCCTCACGCTCATGCACCCATACGCCGATGTTTGACGTGCGCTCGCTGTCGATCGTCTGTTGCCAGCCAAAATAGGACCGGCATCTCAGATAACCTTCGCGCGCCCACCGGCGCACGTCAATCGAAAGCAGGCTCTCACACTTCGCACGCCAGCCTATACGCCCGGATGCGTAGCCGCCCATGACCCTTTTCGATTTTCCGAAATCAATTGGCTAAACGTTGTTCCAATAGCGTCCCGGACCTTGGATAAATCCGCGAAGATATGGCGCATTCGGGCAATTGATTGTTTTGTGCCCATCGCATCCAGCGTGTCAGCCATTGCTGGCGATCTTGTCTGCAATCTGCTTCGCGACTCCGCGCCCCTGGGCGTCGCGCTCGACCGCCATTAGGAACCAGCATTTCCCGCTACTGGTTTTCTCCCACTGCTCGCCTATCTGAATCTTCTCGCGCGAATCGTCATTGGTCTTGTAAGGCTCTCCCTTATATTCCACCGCCAGCAGCCCGGCCATCCAACAATTCACACACAAAATCCGGGTAGAAGTTTCTCTCAGTGTTCTATTTCCAGAAATAAGGCATTCGATAGCCTCGCCCCAAGTCTCCGATGGTCTTGTAAGTGTCCACAGCCTGCCGTAGCCCTCTTTCGATAACAGAATTTCCGGTAGTGTCTCAGTTTGAATCTCGGCTTCCGACCCACTCCTGACATTCGCGAAAGCAGGCTAGCTCCCGATTTTGTTGAAAAACTCGTGTGAATTTTGATTTGGGATTGTCGTTGGCGAGATTCGATCTCGTGTTGAGCATAAGTTTGCCGGCTTCGAGCGGATTCTTTATTCTTCTTCGGATCGTA
>JALZJW010000268.1:255-2547 GCA_030859565.1 Pseudomonadota bacterium | reverse complement strand
AATACTTGAGTGCAGGCACAAAGAACGACTACGCTCCCGCGCACCTTCCCCCGGTTCCATGCCTGCCCGTAAACGCAAAATTTCAATCGCGAGACTGCCGATGCAGCGGCAATTCTCTTTTCCCGAGCAAGGGCGATTTTTCAATTTGCGCTCAATCTTCGAGAAGCTGAACGCGCAGTACTTCCGCAACCGGCTCAAGGGCTACACCATCGTTTGGGGTCGCCGGCGGAAGGAGCGGCCGCGGGACCAGATCGTCTTCGGCACGATCCAGGAGGAGGATCGGGTGATCCGGATTCATCCGCTGCTCGATCGTGCCTTCGTGCCGCAGTGGTTCCTCCAGTACGTGATTTACCACGAGATGTGCCATGCCGTGGTCGCCGATCGATTCGACGAGTATGGGCGGCGGATCGTGCATCACGAAAGATTTTACGAGCGCGAGCGAAGGTTCTACTGGTTCCGCCGGGCCAAGGCATGGGAGCAGGAGAACCTCCCGCGATTTCTCCAGTAGATGCGGGAGGCGCCCGGGGCGCGGCATCCCCGCAGAAATCAGTTGAGCGCGCACGGCTCCGCGTGGACGGTGCCCGCTGCTTTCCGCCCATGATGTCTGCCTCCTCACTCCTCAGTTCCCATTCTGCCAGGCCGCGCGTCGTGGTCGGCATGAGCGGCGGCGTCGACTCGTCGGTCGCGGCGTATCTGCTCAAGCAGCAGGGTTACGAGGTGGTGGGCATTACCATGAAGGTATGGCCTCAGGACTGTATCTCGCGCGCCGAAGACAAATGCTGCGGCCCACAGGCCATCGCCGATGCTCGAAGCGTGGCCCATTCTCTCGGCATTCCACACTACGTGGTCGACGAGGCGGAGAACTTCGAGCGGGCGGTGATTGATTACTTCACGAGCGAATACAAAGCGGGGCGCACGCCGAATCCGTGCGTGATGTGCAATGAAAAAGTGAAGTTTGGCAATCTCTGGGGCAAGGCGAAGGCGATCGGCGCGGATTACATTGCGACCGGCCACTACGCGGTCGTCGAGCATTGCGCCGGGCGCGCCGTCTTACGCCGGGGCAGGGATCCGCTCAAAGACCAGTCATATTTTCTGTTCAGCCTTCGCCAGGCGCAGCTCCTCCGCGCGCTCTTCCCGCTGGGCGCCATGGCGAAGACGGAAATCCGTGCGATGGCGCGCGAGCTGGGGCTGAAGACCGCGGACAAAGCCGATAGTCAGGAGATCTGCTTCGTTCCAGGCAGCGACTACAAAGCGTTTTTGAAGGCACACCTGAGCGAGAAAGAGTTTCATCCGGGGGGCATTTACGATAAGAGCGGCGACCGGATCGGAGAGCACGACGGCATCGAGATGTTTACGATCGGCCAGCGGAAGGGCTTGCCCGGCGGCAGTGCCCGGCCGCGTTACGTGATCGACATCGATCCGCTGACCAGCCGGGTGATCGTCGGGGAGGCTGAGGACCTCTTTGTAGAGGAGTTCGAGATCGATCACACCGTGTGGCATGCTCCGGCGATGGCGCGCTTTGAGGCGATGGCAAAAATTCGCTACTCTCATCCGGGCGTGGACTCCACCATTGAGCCCGGCCCGAACGCCACCGCGCGAGTCCGGCTCCAAACCCCGCAACGGGCGGTGACCCCGGGCCAGGCGGCTGTGTTTTATCGGGGCGATGAGGTACTGGGTGGAGGCTGGATTTGCCGTCACGCGCCGGTGACGGCCGCGATGCCGTATGCCTAGCGATGTGCTGCTGGTGCTGAGCAACTTCCCCGGCGTGGATGAAGCGCGCCGAGTTGCCCGAACCCTCGTCGAGGAGCACCTCGTCGCCTGCGCGAATCTCCTTCCACAGGGTGAATCCATTTACCGTTGGCAGGGAGCGGTGGAAACGGCCAACGAAACGCTTGTTTTGTTTAAGACGACCGCCGAGTGCTACGCGCGCGTCGAATCGCGGATCAAGGATCTGCATTCGTATGAGCTACCGGAGATCATCGCGGTGCCGCTTCAGTCCGGTCTACCCGCGTATCTGCGCTGGGTGGGAGAGTCGTGTGTCTAATTTAGACCGTTATGCGGAAGTTAACGGGAATTTTGTTCTCGTTGTGCATCTGAGTATCAGCGACATGACCGGATTATCGAGGGATATCAAGGGCGGAGCCCTTGGTTACTTAGCCCTCCCAACCTGCGGCGCAAGTTTCCTGAAAGGAAGGAACCTGTCTCGGCCCCGCAGGGGTCTGACATGAATAGCTAGCCGTGGGTGCAACCCACGGACAAGATCGGCAGCGTCCAACCCCGCAGGGGTTGAAC
>JALZJW010000268.1:0-245 GCA_030859565.1 Pseudomonadota bacterium | reverse complement strand
GGTGATATTCGAGCGAGTGAAGAGCGGCACGATTCGATGATATAACAACGCGCAAGTCACTTGTGCCCGGAAGGGCATCCGAGATTGCCCCCGGTGTTTAGACCGGGGATCTTTGTGCAAAAATGATTCTGTCGCCCCTCCGGGGCTTTGCCCTTTTGATGGATCAACCCCCGGTCTGAAGACCGGGGCTAATCTCTGGCCGTCCCTGCGGGACTTCTCTTCGGAGAGCGCGTCCAACACGTGAA
>JALZJW010000267.1 GCA_030859565.1 Pseudomonadota bacterium | reverse complement strand
CCGCGATCCGCTCCCGGTTCTCGTCGGTAATGGGCAGCCTCGCCTGCTCCAGCGCCTGGCGGCTGGCGGCGACGCCGAACTGGGCGAAGCGATCCATTCGTAGCGCCGCCTTCGGGTCCATGAACTCCTTGGCCACGAAGTCGGGCACTTCACCCGCGATCTGGACCGGCAGGGCGGAGGCGTCCCAATGCTCGATCCGGCGCACCCCGGAACGGCCGGCGGTCAGCCCCTGCCAGAAGGTCTCAACCCCGATCCCCAACGGCGTGATGGCGCCCAGACCCGTAATAACCACCCGTCCCACGTTCAGTTCCCCCGATCGGCGACTGGTTTATCGACCGGAAGGCCGAAATCCCCCAAGCCGAAGGTGTTCACATCGCGATTAATCCGCTTAATCAAGCCGGAAAGGATCTGGCCCGGCCCCACCTCGACAAACGAGACGGCGCCCGCCTTGACCATCTCCCGGATCGTGCTCGTCCAGTTCACCGGCCGCTCGACATGCCGCGCCAGCTCCTGCCTGATCTCGGCCACGGTGGTCAGCGGCAGGCCGGTGGCGTTGGCAAAGATCGGTGTGCCCGGCGGCAGGAGCGGCAGTTCCGCCAGCTTCACCGCCAGTTGGGCCGAGGCGTCCGCCATTAGCGGCGAATGCGAGGCGATGCTGATCCCCAACCGGGTCACCCGCTTGGCGCCCCGCGCCTTGGCCAGCGTCATCGCCCGCTCCAGCGGTCCGATCTCGCCCGAGATGACGGTCTGGCCCGGACAGTTGGCATTGGCGATGACCAGGATCCCGCCGGCCGCCGCCTCGGCACAAACGTCAGTCAGCACGTCATCATCCAAACCCAGCACCGCCGCCATCCCGCCCGGCCGCTCTTGGCCCGCTTCTCGCATCAACCGTCCGCGCTCGCGCACCACCGGTAAGGTCGTCGCGAAATCGAGCGATCCGGCGGCGATCAGCGCCGTAAACTCGCCCAGCGAGTGCCCCGCGAACCCCACCGGCGCCATCGCCTGGCCGCTCACGATCAATCGTTCCCGAATCGCGGCCAAGGCGGCGACGCTGGCGGTCAGGATGGCGGCCTGCGAGTTGTACGTATCGTCCAGCTCGGCCGCCGGCCCCTCGAAGCAGAGTCCGGACAGCGAAACCGCCAAAATTTGGTCAGCCTCAGCGAAGACGTCCCGCGCCGCCCCGGAAGTGTCGGCGAGGCTCTTGCCCATGCCGACAAACTGGCTTCCCTGCCCGGGGAAGACCAGCCCCACCCGACCCCGGAGCGCCTCTGCTACCGACATTGCCCGCCTTCAATCGTGATGCTGAACGCTGCGCATGGAACGGCGGCATCTCGCGAAGCGAGCCCGCGCGAATAACCGACAGATAGTACCACGAGACTCAATCGGGACCGATTGCCGCGTCTAGTAGGCGAAACTAGCGATCACCACCGCTTCGGCCGCTCCTTGACTTTTCTAGAAGCCTTGCACGAACCTCACGCACTTGATCTATATTGTCATCAGGAGTTAACAGATAGATTCGGAAACTATATCGTCTGTAGTTAGATAGAACTTTCATCCAGGACGATTCCTCTAGCATAAGGGGCTTCCCGACGCCGGTATGATCATCGAGGATCATGATTGATTCTTGCAGATGTTCTCGCTCTTGCTCAATGTCTTCTGCTCTATTGAGAGTTGCTGCTGACAGTTCGGAGGTGCCTTTGGTAAACGCTGTCTTGGATGGTCTCCACTCATACCAAAGGTTCCGATCGATCCGCAGTTCGCTGGCGATCTTGTCCATCTCATCCAACAAGCTCTGTTTCCGAAGAACATACCAGCTATTCGACGTGCTATTGTTCCGCTCAACGAACTCCACATTCGCAACCATCTTGGGAGGACGGCGATCGAGCACGGCTCTTGCCTTTATGAGATCCGTGCTTCCTCGATCCAGGTTGGCAGCATATTCTCTGATTAATCCTAGCATTCGAGCGTCATCGAAATCGGGCCACTTTGATGTTCGAATTGCATCCTTTACCCAGTTTGAGTCGCATTGGAAGAATCCCGCCGTGAGCATTCCACGAATGACGTCTTTCAAGACGAGTTCAAATGCTGCCACAGTCTTATGATATGCGACTTGCTGGTAGTCAAAGTTTCTGGCTAGGAGGAAATGATCTGCCGTTCGGAGAGCCTTTTTCGTGAGGCAAACCATTCCATTCGTATCGAGAGTAAGCTGGCTCATCAAGTAGTCGACATCTACGGCACCATATGGGAGCCCAGAATGAGTTGCTGTCCGTTGGAGATAGTCAAGCCTATCTACATCAAGATCTGAACTCATCAAGCTGACAAACGGCGGGTTCTCCTGGCGCATAAAGATGTTGAAAATTTCTTGCGGCTGGACACTATATGCTTCGAGAACACGAATCAACTCCTCATCTTGCTCCAAGATTTCTTTGCCTACCCGTTCGTGGTTGGGAGGCGTAGTCAGCCTAGGCTCGTCGTGCTTCGCTCCTGGATCATCATCGGGCTCTGATAGCAGACTTCCAGCATAGAAGTCTCTTAGGACGTCTTCCATTA
>JALZJW010000266.1 GCA_030859565.1 Pseudomonadota bacterium | reverse complement strand
CCATTTCACTGCCCCGACAATGCCTCAGCCCACAGTTTCTGACTCACTATCCCGTGTGATTGACCACCCACACGCACTGCGATAAAGTCTCACCGACGCAAAAAGGCGGTTTGAAAATACTATCCACTTTCCGCATGAGACGTTCAATCCTTTTTTCCATGGCGTGGCTGGGTTTGGTTGCGGTGCATGAGCCGGCACAGGCCAACTTCTGCAAGAGCGTGACGACGGAGCGCGCGCGCGACGAGGCGCGTCTGCTCGAGAGCGAAACGTTTGCCAATCCTCCAGCGGGCGAGTCGGTCGACTATGTCGGCGACCGGGCCTATAACGCCGACATCATCAGCTGCAATCGCAAACGCGACAATAACGGCAACGACATCGAAAAGCGCATCAAGGCCAATCACCGGTTTGCCGACAACCTCGAGGCGCGCTCGATCAAAGGGAAGTACAACTATTACGCGAGCGCGCCCCTGGCTTACGCCTACGAGCTGCGGCGCGAGAAGAGCATATGGATCGTGCGCGCGCCGATGCGCTTCCATTGGCCGACGGCGCGCAAGACCGACATGATCGATATCTCGATGGAACTGGTGAACCAGCTCGGCGATCCGGCGCTGAGCGCGCTGTGTGCGTCCGGTGCCACCGTGTTCGACAAGAACGGAAAGGATGTCACCCGCGGTTATATCCCGATACGCAACACCGGCGCCGGCATAAAAGGGACCGACACGGTGGGCGTGGATGAGCAAGCTTGTCGCGTTCGCCGTTCGACGCAGGTGAACAGCAAGAGCATCCTCCGCCATCTGCGTGAGTTCTACGCGAATGCGATTACGCGTGTCTGGAACCGGCCGGGGTTCAAAATCGAACCGGTCCTGCTCGACCACGGCGAAGGCACCGAGGCGCAGATCAATGCCTGGGACAAGGACAACATTACCTGGGAGCTGCGCCTGAACCTCATGCCCGATCACCGGGCGTCGTACAAGCGCTGGGCTTTCAAGTGGAACAACATGTACACCGGCGTGCCGGCCCATGTCATCGCGCACGAGTTTGGGCACAAGCTTGGCTTCGACGACGAGTATGGTTGGGGGCCCACCGTGACGCGTTCGCAGCGCGATTGCGCGAACCGGCGCGGCACGGCGCCGTTCGAGTACATCATGTGCCACCAGGGAGCATCGTGGGATCAGGTGTCGGGCACCGACAGCGACGTGCACAACGGCGCGAAGGCGGTTTACGCCTGGCTGGCGACACGCCGTTACACCATTGCCGAAGAGCTCCAGTGCAAAGAGGACACCGACTGCGGCACGGGGCGTTTCTGCGCCAAGGGAGTGCTCGGCGTTGGACGAAACCAATGCGAGGCGCTGAAACAGAACAACGAAGTATGCGACCGCGCCGCGCAATGCAGCAGCGGCCGCTGCGCCGGCGGGTTCTGCGCCACCCAACACGAATGCCTCGCGGACGGCGACTGCGGTGACGGCAGATTCTGCAAAATTGGGTTGGGCAACTTGGACCGTAACACCTGTCGCGCCAAGCTGGCGGACGGGCAGGCCTGTGCCGGTGATAAGCAGTGCGCGTCCGGCACTTGCGCTGGTTGGCGGCCGCAGGACCTGCAGGCAACCGGCATCTGTTACACGGCGAACTCGAAGAAGGCCGGCGAGGCGTGCAAGATCGATCTCGAATGCGCGACCGGCGCCTGCAACTCGAACAAGCGTTGCGTTTGTAAGAAGGACGACGACTGCAGCGGCAGCCAATGGTGCGATAAGGGTCCGGACCTACACGAGAACAGCTGCCGCGCCAAGCTCGACAAGGGTCAAGCGTGCGGCAAGTACGGCGATCTCGGCGTCAGCCGCCGCTGCAAGAGCGGTAAATGCTCGACCAAGACCGGGCTCGGCGTGCCGGGCGTCACCACCCTTTACTGCAAGTGACGGATCGGCGCGATGGCGATCGGGCAACCGCCTCGCGCGCCACCTGGCTCTCCGAGATCAGGCTGTTGCCTAGTAGCCAAGTAGGGGGGCGATCATTCCCGGAACGGGAATGAACAAAACAAGCGTCGGAACGCGATGCCTTCGGGTTCTAGGAAAGAAGGCGCCGGGTGATTAGACGGACAAGGGCGGCGTTTGCCGCCCTTGTCGTTTCAGTGGCGTAGCCGCGGCTGTCACTACCGATGGTCCGTCAAGGAAGGACAGGTGATCAAGGACGATGGACCACGCGGTACAGCCGGCGCCGGCGGGAAGGCGCACCCACTACGAGCGGCGGCTGTGGCCACGAGAAGCTCGTCGCGTTTTCGTGCAAGAAACGCGGCTTCTGCACGAGCTGTGGTGCCCGACGTATGGCGGAGACCGCCGCTTACCTGGTCGATCACCTGATCCCCCCGGGTGCCGGTGCGGCAGTGGGTGCTGTCGTTTCCCATCCCGCTGCGCGTGCTGTTCGCCGCCCATCCGGAGCTGCTCACGCCAGTCTTGAGAATCGTCCACCGGGTCATTTCCGGATTTCTCATCCAGCAGGCAGGGCTCAAGCATAACCAAGCCGATACCGGCGCCGTCACGCTGATCCAGCGCTTCGGATCGGCCGCCAATCTGAACATAC
>JALZJW010000265.1 GCA_030859565.1 Pseudomonadota bacterium | reverse complement strand
GGCTTTAACCGCTCGCTCGATGAAGCTTCGCGCAAGGCCGCCAACACCCGCGCCGCGGTCGAAGAAGAGTTCCGGCGTATGCGGGTTGCCGCCTCTGTGCCACTGGAGGTCACGGTCAACGCTGATACTTCTCAGCTCGCCACGGCAGCGGCGGATGTCCGGGCTTTTAGAAATGAAGTCGAGGGTATCGACCCTACTGTTACCGCCCGGGCCGAAGTCCTGGGCGTTCCCACCAGCATCGCCGAGCTGAACCGGCTAGAGGCCGCTGCCGACACCGCGAACGGTACCGCCCGCATAGATACCGCCGTGATCGGAGCCGCTGCCGGGGTTGCTGAGCTACAGGCGCTAGAGGCTGCCCGTTCCGCCGTTGACGGGGATGCCGTGGACGTGCCGGTAGACGTTGACGCCGGGGGCGCTACAGCGGAACTCGGGGCCTTCTCTG
The DNA here is from genome assembly GCA_030859565.1 of Pseudomonadota bacterium. Lineage (NCBI taxonomy): Bacteria > Pseudomonadati > Pseudomonadota > Pseudomonadota bacterium. Next base: position 2,171 of record JALZJW010000265.1, on the reverse strand, counting down.
TAGCTCATTCGGCGCTAGATGGCAACGAGATCGACGTTGCCGTGGACGTCGACACCGGATTCGCCACCGCGCAGCTCGCGGCGTTCGTGGCGACCGCCGCCGGTGCCGCTGGTGCCAGCAACCTGCTTACGGCTTCGGCGGGGGTCGCGGGATTGGCGATAACCGGAATAGGGGCGGCGGTGATCTTCGCGATGGCTATGCTCGGGCCCCTCTTGGGAGGCGTCGGGGCTATCGCCGGACTTGCTGCTGGCGCCGGGGTTGGCGTAGGGCTTCTCGCTGGGGCTATCTACGTACTCGCGAGCGGCGCTTATGACGGCGGGGCAGCTCTCGCCGCCCTCCAAGAGCGGGCAAGTGTTTTACAGGCCGAGCTAGTACAGGCACTCGGCCCGGCGTCACTAATCATTGCCGAGATCGGCATGACGGCAATGGACGTGGCCTCTAACTACATGCCGATGATCGGCGTAGCCGGCACTGCTACGGCGCTCGCGGCACAGGCCGGGCTACAGCCGCTCTTTGACTTCCTCTCCTCACAAGCGGGGATGGGCTATATGGAGCAGATATTCGCCGGAGCGGCGCCGATAATCCAGAACCTTACCGCCACCGCCGGGGCCTTCATTCAGGGACTTATTGCGGGGCTTGCTACCCTGGTGCCCTACGGGGTAACGCTTTCGGAAACGATACTCGGTGTAGCTACTGCGTTTGCATCGTGGGCCACGAGCGCCGAAGGGTCGGCCCAACTTACGGCGGTGGTAGAAAGCGCGATACCGGTATTTCAGTCTCTCTGGAGTATGGTGACTTCGGTGTTCGGCGCGCTTATGACCTTCGCGGCGGTGGCGGGCGGGGATGTTTCGGTAGCGATAGACATCCTGTCCTCGATACTCACCGGCGTCATCTCGGGATTGACCTGGCTCTACGATACCGTTGGCGGGGCCGGGATCGCTTTCGGGCTAATGGCTATCGCGGTCGTAGCGTTGGTCCCGATAGTAGCGGCGGTCGTGAGCGTTGTGGGCGGGCTCGGTGTCGTGCTCGGTGTCGTGGCGGCGGGAGCGGCTGTTTTCGCCACGGCTGCCACCCTAATTTACAACAACTGGTCTACCGTTGGACCCTTCCTTTCGGGGCTTTGGGCCGGAATCGTCGCCGGAGCGCAAGCGGCGTGGGCGCTATTCATAGCCGGACTCGGGCAGCTCAAAGCCGCCTGGGATGCCGTGTGGCTTGGTGTAGGAACCACCATCACGGCGGCACAAACGATCATCACGATGGTACTGACTACCATCTGGACCTTCATCACGACCGTTTTCACGGCTATATGGACCACGATCACTACCGTTCTTACGGCCATATGGACGACTGTTACGACCGTCTGGACGGCGATCTCGACCACGGTTATGACCGTGCTAACCGGGATCTGGACGACCGTGAGCACGATCTTTACCGGGATCTGGACCGTAATCACGACCATTCTGACCATCATCGGGACCGTATTCGTAACGATGTTGGCGCTGTGGATCGGGATCTTTATCACGGCGCTAACCCCGATAGTTACTTTAGTTACTACGGTGTTCACCGGGATCTATTCGACTATCAGTTCGATCCTGTCGACGGTGTGGTCGTACCTGGTCGAGACGTGGAATGCGATCTATGCGGCGGTGGTCCCTGTAGTTCAGATGCTCTGGGACGGGATCGTTGCCGGAGCTACTGCATGGTGGGATCAAGTAGTGATGATCGTGCAAGCTGTCTGGGACTTTTTGGTCTCGACCTGGCAGAGCATCTACGACACTGTAGCTCCAATAGCGCAGATGCTCTGGGATTACATCGTTGCCGGAGCTACTGCATGGTGGGATCAAGTAGTGATGATCGTACAGGCCGTCTGGGACTTTTTGGTCTCGACCTGGCAGAGCATCTACGACACGGTTTCTCCGATAGTTCAGCTACTGTGGGATTTCGTAGTCCAGGCGTGGACAGACATCTCGACCCAAACAACGACGATCTTCACGGCGATCTGGACGTTCCTGACCGATACGTGGCAGAGTATCTACGACGCGGTGACGCCGATCCTCACCTCGATTTACGACTGGCTAGTCTCGACGTGGGATAGCGCGAGCACGTATACGACGGACATTTTCACGGCGATATGGACCTTCCTATCTGAGACCTGGACCGGGATCTACGAT
>JALZJW010000264.1 GCA_030859565.1 Pseudomonadota bacterium | reverse complement strand
GTCGACGACAACCTGCGCACCTGCAAGCGCTTCAGCCAGCCCCTCACCAGTGATGGTGTTGACGCCCGAGGCGGGCGACGCCGCCACTACCTCATGGCCGCTCTGACGAAGTTTGTTCACGAGCTTTGTTCCGATGAGCCCGGTGCCACCAATTACAACGATTTTCATACCATACCCCTCAATTTGTCGCCCGCAAGTGGGGGCCAGTGTGTCTAAACAATGTTAATGTTGCGTTAAGCTATGCAGGCCTTGGACAATATTCCTTCAGGATCAACCGCCACAGCGCTTGCAGATCGAAGTCCTGCTCGCTGAGCGGCGACTTGGCCACTGCCGACGTGCCGTAGGCGTAACCGGGATCTGGATTGGACTGTGTATTCTGCTCATGTTGACCTCCTTCGTTCATTCATGCGATTAGTACCTTGAGCGCTTACTTGTTGCCGCTGCCTTGAGGCTGGTATGTACCAGGCACTTCCCGGAAAGCGATGGCCAATCGGTTCCAGCCGTTGATGGCGATGATCGCTAGCGTCAAATTGACCAGCCCTTCTTCCGTGAATTGGGTACGCACCTGCTCGAACACCTCATCCGGCGCGTGCCCCTGACTGATCAGCGTGATCGCCTCCGTCCAGGCCAGCGCGGCTCGCTCCCGCTCCGTGTAGAACGGCGCCTCGCGCCAGGCAGGAAGTGCGTAGAGCCGCTGCTCGCTCTCACCCAAGGCCCTGGCATCCTTGGTATGCATATCGATACAGTAGGCGCAGCCGTTGATCTGGGAGGCCCGCGTCTTGACCAGCTCCAATAGGGAGCGCTCGAGACCCGACTCCTCTACGTACTTTTGGAGCGAAACCATCGCTCGCATCGCGCCCGGCGTTGCCTTGTGGTATTCAAATCGTCTTTGCATCGTGGCCTCCGCGTTGTTCATTGATCTCTCTAAATCTCGCTTGCTCTTTAGCTGCTCAACTTCTGTACCAGCTCGGACAGATAGATAAAAGCCCCATTTGATCAAGTAGTTAGCCTGACCATGCCGGCGGTGAAGGGGATCTAATTACGGGAAGAATCGAAGCCCGTGGCGGCGCTATTTCGCCACGAGGCGAATGCTCGTCACTGCTTGTGGCGGAATATTCCGCTGGCCGAGGGCCAAGACTTGCGCTTGGATTCTTTGCCCGACGAACCAGATAATGGCTGCCGTGCCAAGCTGGGCGGCTAGCTGCAACTCTCCCATGGTTTCCTCTAGTGGGACTAGGCGGCTCGACCCAGCGCTGAAACGACTGCTCGCCAGCCTTCGCGCACACTCGGATACTTCGGTGTCCAGCTTGTCTCTCGCTTGAACTTCCGACTCGAGATCCTCACTGAGCGAGCCAGCAGCTCACCCAGGGATCCGAAAAGATGCGCCACCCACGGTGGCGGGAGCTTAGGAGGCGCGACGCCGAGCGCCGCGGCAAGTGCGTCGATGTACGCGCGATGGGAGAGCGGCTCGTCGTCAACTACGTTGTAGATCCCCGCGTGCGCGTCAAGCGCAGCGACGACTGCTGTGGCCGCGTCGTCATGAGACACCGAGGAAATGAAGGCGTCGGCTGCGCCGGGAATCGGTGCCCATCCTTTGCGGACAAACTTGATCAGGTCTAGCGTTTGCACCGCATCGGAGCCGTAAAAAGCGCCGAAGCGCAGCACGATGCCGGTGCGCCCGCTTTCGGTGAAGCGCAGCGCCGCTCTCTCAGCGTCCTCAATCGTGCGGTTGTAGCGCACCGGCGCGATTGGGGTGTGTTCGGCGATCCATGCACCGCCGCGATCCGGGTAGACCGGGGCGAAGGATTCCTGGATGAACCGTTGGACGCCGCTTGCAATTGCCGCATCAACCAAGTTTGCTGAAGCGACGCTGCGGATGCGATCGTTCTCGCGCCAAGCGCTGGGCAACAGCATGTGAAAGCTCGACGACGGAATGTGGGTGGCGAGGCTGACGACGACATCGTGGCCGGCCACGACGGAACTTAGCGCGCCCAAGTCGAAGAGATCCACAAATGTCGGGCGTGCACCGACCCCCAGCAGCACTGCCTCGCTTCCCGGCGAGCGGACGAGGGCGGTCACATGGTGTCCACGCTTAACCAGCAGTGGCACTGCTCTGCGGCCGATCACTCCGGTCGCTCCAGTGACAAATAGCTTCATACGTTTCTCCCTGTCTCGCAGCCACCTTGCAAGCGCCGCTTTATCCGGAGGCGCCCCATCCGCACGGGATGTGAATCGGCGCTCGAATGGGTGAGCCGTTGAGGTGTATCTATCATTTCTTTCCCCTTAGCCACGCCCGTGTGTTATTTACCTTCCAATGAAGTCAGCTTTCTATCCTTGAGAATTGCATCAGTTGCTTAGCTAGAGGTCCCGCTACAAGCTGCGGGCACGCACTTATGATCGCGCTAGTTTAAGCTCCTCTCGGCAGGCATTGCTGAAAGCGCAAAGCGGGTCCAATTCACCTGCTTTAGGGAAGCTCTGAACAAGTAATCGAAAGTGGGTATCCACTTCGCGCAAGTGCCCCCTATGTGTTGTGGTCAAGCGATTTAGCTCTTCCCAGGAGGCTTCGGTATGGTGTGGGTGTGATGGTGGCGGCTTGCTGCATCAGACGGTAGAAAAG
>JALZJW010000263.1 GCA_030859565.1 Pseudomonadota bacterium | reverse complement strand
TAAGTGTAGTGTCTCAATAATGGCTTTACAATGGCTGATCTTTTCCAAGATGTCTTCGACCTTTTTGGTCCAAGCGTGTTGACCAGAATAAATTCATCGATCGCCGCAATCAGCTCCGGCACGCTTTTGAAAACGCCTCGCCGATCCAACGCTTGTACCTGCGATTTCTCGTCCACGCAGAGCACCAGCGCTTTGTCCGGTGGGTTGAGGTAGACGCCGACCACGTCCGTCAACTTCTCAACAAACCGCTTGTCCTTCGACAATTTGAAGCCCTCGATCCGATGCGGCTGCAAGCCGTGCGCGTCCCAGATCCGCGCCACGCTGGCATGGCTGACTCCTTGCGCTTTCCCCATCGTCCGCGTGCTCCAGTGCGTCGCAGCTTCCGGCTTCGTGTGCAGGGTGGCTTGTACGATCGCATTGACTTTCTCGGCAGACAAACGTTGTACGCTCAGTCCATGTGGGGCGTCCTCAGACAGACCCGAAGGGCCTGCTTCTTCGAAACGTTTCCTCCAAAGCAGAACGGTCGGACGCGAGGTACCCAACTGATCGGCAATGGCGTTGGGTGAAGATCCTTTTTTAACGACAACAGATCAATAGGTTATGAGCGAAAATGCTTGGAAGAGAGGGCACTCCGTGGTAGGTATGGGTTTCTCTAGATCATACGTCCCACAAAGGAGGCCCTCTCATGACGCAAGCATACCTTATCAAGCAGGGTGTGGAGGAGTTTGCGCCGGCCCGCGAGCAGTTTGCGGTGATCGTGGCTCAGCTGCAATCGGCGGCGGTGTTGGGCATGGAGCATGGCGAGGTGGAAAAACTGGTCTCGCGGGAGGGCACGGAGCTCTTGAGGCGGTTGGTGCAAGCCCACTTCGATCTGCGTACGGGGAGGGAGAAGCGCGAGGCGGGCGTGCGCGGTGCCGACGGCATCCTGCGAAGCCAGGTACGACAGGGATGCCCAAGGCGGCTGGAGAGTTTGTTCGGGGCGGTCGAGGTCAGGCGATGCGGCTACAGTGCCCCTGAGGAAGAGAGCCTGTTCCCGCTCGATGGGGAGCTCAACCTGCCCAAAGACAGCTACTCGCACGGGCTGCGGGAACGATTGGCCTCGACGGGGGGCAAGATCCCCAAGCGTCAGGCCGAGGAGTTGACAGCCAAGGTGAGCCAGGACTTCGAGGCGTTCTATGAAGCTCGCGCGGGCCATGGCGCGGAAGAGACCCTGGATCCCTTGGTGTTGAGCGAACCGGAATGACAGGGAGGTCATGCTTTTGGGAGGTACAGGATGAAGATGGCAAGGGCATCGTGATGCGTAGGGAAGGCCTGCGTGAGGGGACGAAGCGAGCGGCGGAGCGGGAGAGTCACAAGCTCAAGGCCCGCCTCTCCCCCGGGGAGAAGCGCAATCGCAAGCGCATGGCGACGGTGGCGGCGGTGTACAGCATCGAGCGGCAGGTTCGGACGCCGGAATCGGTCATGGGCGGGAAAAGCGAGGAAGACGCGCCCCAGCCTCGAGCGCGCAACAAACGGGTGTGGGCCAGCGTCGAGCGGTCGCCCGAGCAGGTGACCGAGGAGGTCTTTCAGGAAGCGCTGCGGCGAGACCCCAATCGGGAGCGCCCGTGGCTGATGTTGGTCGATGGGCATGAAGAACAGCTCGGCCAGATCCGAGGCGCGATCGACCGGCATGGGGTCGAGGTCACGCTCGTCCTCGATTTCTCCACGTGCTCGAATACCTCTGGAAGGCCGCGTGGTGTTTCTTCGTCCCCGGGTGCGAGGCGGTGGAAGCCTGGGTCGGCGAGCGGGCCTTACAGATCTTGAGGGGCAAGGCCCGCGATGTGGCGGCGGGGATGCGGCGCAGTGCGACCCTGCGGGACCTCTCCCAAGACCAGCGCAAGGGGGTCGACACCTGCGCGGATTATCTCCTCAAGTACCACGAGATGCTGCGCTACGACCGCTATCTCGCCGAGGGTTTCCCCATTGCCACCGGGGTCATCGAAGGGGCCTGTCGTCACCTCGTCAACGACCGCATGGACATCACCGGGGCACGCTGGGGCCTGCGCAGCGCCGAGGCGGTATTGCAGCTCCGGTCGCTGCATTCCAGCGGTGATACGGAGGCCTACTGGGCGTTTCATAAGGCCCAAGAGCAAGAGCGTAACCACCGCTCACGGATGGCAAGTCACCTCTTCAAAGAGGCGGCCTGACGGGCCGAAGCGTCGTTCTAAAAGAGCCGCACCCAAAGCCTTCAGGGAGGAAAGCTCCACCCTCGCCAGGCGCGGATTTCCACTAGAGCAACTGGACCAAGCCGCATGCCGGTTGTTCGGCGGAGCGAACGCCCCAACGCGCACCGATGATTGCTTAGGCGATGATGGCCCAGGTGACATGCCTTGGCGTCTTTTGGGCATCATGCGGCTGGCCTCCACCGGTGGTGCGATTCCGCTGCGCGAGCTGCGTGGCCTCACCTTCATCGCTAAACCGGAGTTCGACGCGGCCATCCTGGCCCTGCGGGATGCGGGATGCGTTCACCTCCATCACCATGACCATCCGGCGGCGATCACGGAAGACGAACGGTATGACCTAGTCACGGACGGTCGGGGGGATTATTACGTTGCTGCGGGCTTGTTGGCGAGGTGAGTGATACATGAACGCGCTTCCGGCGCTCAATCCCTTCCAGGGGTCGGTT
>JALZJW010000262.1 GCA_030859565.1 Pseudomonadota bacterium | reverse complement strand
CCAATATTGAGGTCAGCTTCTAGATGCGGTTTCCTTAGCGCCCTGCAGGATGAAAGGAAAAGCGGTACAGCAAATCAGCCGGGGCCAGCACCCGATACACACGGTTTTCGTAAACATATACATAATAGGTTAAGCGATCATCATCCAGGTGAGCTTGCGGTAGCCGAGCTCGGTATGCCGCTTGGGAAAGAGGCACAGTTCGATTCGCGTTCCTCCTCAGGCAGACGTCCGCTCTGCGTCCCCCTTGTGTGCTTATCCGGTATCCGCTCGCAGGCCTGGGCCATTGATCCGCTCGTAGTAACGCAAACGCCCCGACCCCAGCGCCCCCGATAATCCGCAACCGATCGGCCCGAACGCCGCTCGGTTCTCTGCACCCATCCATCACCCAGGGGCTGCGCACGGGCATCGTCGACTGTCGATCGGTTTCAAGGCCGCTTTGGCATCGGTGTGGTCGGATTCGCCAGCGTCTTCATTCCGCTCAATGAAGATGGCCTGCGCTCCGACGCGGTGCCCACGGCTGGGCTCGAGATGAGCTTCTAGCCCGGCCGCAGCGCCTTTACCCCCATATATGGACTCCTCCGATTTGCAAGCATCTCGCTCGTTGACGGCAGAGGTCGGTAGCGCAGTTGCTCCCATATATCCGGCCTGTTGGTGAGGCCTTGGTCGCCTCTGGCCCTGATGGATTTCCGCGTGTCTTCATCTCAATCACCCTACCGGCCTCGAAGGCCCCTGGGGGTAACGGATTTCTGAAAACACCGGTCCGACCGGTTTGCCATCGCGATGAAATGCTCCGCAACTGGGTGGAGAGTGACTCTCGAATACGCTCGGCGCGTCGTGTACTAGTCCTCTGTCATCTTGAACCCGCATCGATAGACCTCGGCTGTCCATCGTCATCCCGGCCAGGGAACGGCCGGGATCCACTGCCAGGGACGGTAGCCCTGCCGGTGCTTGGGCGTACCGTCCTGGTGTGGGATCACGAGGGCTCGGGAGGACATACGCTACGGATCGCATCTTGACGGGCTCAGGCGTTGGCGCACACGGGCGCCCGGTAGTCCTCCCCCCGCCTCAAGAGCGCCCAGATCACCCGAGCATTCTTGTTGGCGAGCGCCACGGCGGCAATGTTGGCGTTGCGCCGCTGGACCAATTCGTTGATCCAGCGGCTCTTTGTGTCGTGCTTCTTGGCGGCGGCTCGCACCACCGCCCGTGCCCCATGGATGAGCAGGGTGCGCAGATAGGTGTCGCCGCGCTTGCTGATGCCCATAAGCTTCGGCTTCCCGCCGCTCGATTGCTGCCCGGGCACCAGACCGAGCCACGCCGAGACCTGCCGCCCCGTCTCGAAGGCCTGACCATCGCCGAGCGAGGCGGCCATCGCCGTCGCCGTGATCGGCCCCACTCCCGGCACCTGGCCGATCCTGCGGCACACCGCGCTCTTCTGGTTCAGCGTCTTGAGCTTGTCCCCGTACGCCGCGACTTGCCGGTCGAGCGCCAAGATCCGCCCGTGCAGATCGGCGAACAACGCCCGCACCAAGTCACTCAAGTCGTTCTCGGCGTCCTCCAAGATCTCCGGCAAGCGCTTGCGCAGCTGGGCCAAGCCCTTGCCGATGACGATCCCGTACTCGCCCAACAAGCCGCGCAGCCGATTGGCCTGGGCGGTCCGCTCCTTCACCAACCCACTGCGTACCCGGTGCAGGGCCAGGACATCTTGCTGCTCGGCAGTCTTCACCGGCACGAAGCGCATGTTGGGACGCCCGACGGCTTCGCAGATCGCCTCCGCGTCGTTGGCGTCGTTCTTGTTCCCCTTCACATAGGGCTTGACGAACTGCGGGCTGATGAGCTTGACTTCATGCCCCTGCTTCCCGAGCTCCCGTGCCCAATAATGCGCCCCGGCGCAGGCCTCCATCCCGATGAGGCTAGGCGTCCGGTTGGCGAAAAACTCCAACACCTGCCGTCGCTTGAGCACCTTGCGCAGCACCACGTTACCCTTTGCATCCACCCCGTGGACCTGAAAGACGTTCTTTGCAATGTCCAACCCGATTGTCGTACTGTACATACCGGACTCCTCCTCTTCGTTGAAGTGGTCGTTTCATCTTCCACTCTGGCACATCACGATGCCGTTAGGGAGGGGAGGAGTCCATACCATTACCCTAACCCCCCCGCTCCGCAGGGGAGGGGACCGGACCGCCACCCCGCTGCGATCGCGATCCGCTCGGCCTGGTCGAGGGCGGCTATCCCGTTGACGCCGCCCTCGGACCCGCTTCCCGCTCGAAGACCAGGCGGCCGTCGCGCACCTCGACCCGGACCGTGTCGCCCGGCCCGAAGCGGCCCGCCAGTAGCTCGCGGGCGAGCGGTGTCTCGACCTGGGTCTGGATCGCGCGCTTCAAGGGACGGGCGCTATACACCGGGTCGAATCCGGCCTCACCGAGTGTCGCGAGCGCGGCCGGTGTCATCACCAACTCGATGTCCTGCGCGCGCAGGCGGGCGGCGAGGTGCCGCACCTGGATCTCGGCGATGGCCTGGATCTGATCCCTTTGCAGCGAGTGGAAGACCACCACCTCATCGATGCGGTTCACGAACTCCGGCCGGAAGAACTGAGCGACGCTGTCCATCACGGCGGTGCGCATGGCCTCGTAGTTCTCTTCGCCGGCCATCTCCTGGATGAATTGCGAGCCGAGATTCGAGGTCATGACCACGACGGTATTCCGAAAATCCACCGTGCGGCCGTGCCC
>JALZJW010000261.1 GCA_030859565.1 Pseudomonadota bacterium | reverse complement strand
TCACTGGACAGAAGGCCGCGATTAAGGGCGCGCGCGATCTCCGTGATCCAGTCGTGATGAAAGGCGTGGAAAATGCCGGCGTCGACAGGCTGCCAGTTATGTATTGGCATGGGAACCTCCGGATGGTGTTGCAGTATTCTATCGCATCGGGCGGGGACAAGCGATGTTGGAAGGCCTGGCGAGAGAGCCAGGGGGTAGGCAGCTGAAAAGTAGGTAGGAAAATGCTGGCGGTCGCAGGTGTCGATAGGCAATTATGAAGAAGCGGCAAAAACACGCCGATTTCACTCCTTTTGACTTATCACCTGCGGAGTTGGCCATGAAGGGCTTGGACAAGGATATCGTTCTTTCCCCGGAGCAAGAGGTCGAAGCGCAACGCTTGGCCGAGATCTTTCTGCGAAAGGCACGCGAGGAGACCTTGGCGATGGCCCGCATCATGGTGTCCAAGCCGGATCGGCAGCTCCTGGGGGAGAGCGAGTTCCAGGTGCGTGATAGTGCTCATCGCCTTGCTGCTCATGCGATCGAAACCGCTCTGAACGAGCGAAAAAAAAGGGGTACCAAGGATCGAGCATGACCTGCCCTCACTGCAGTCAGTCCGCGCGCTTTGTCGGCTATCGCTGCAAAAGGATCGTCAGCTTGGTTGGTGAGATTAATATCCAACGGGGCTACTATCACTGCAAGTCATGCAGCCAGGGACAAGTGCCCTGGGATGAGATGCTTTCTTTGTCGCCGCAGCGTTTGACGCCGGCCGCCCAGGAGGTCACTTCTTTAGCGGGAGTCCAAGAGAGCTTCGGCAAGGCAGCCAAGCGGACTCTGCGTAAGTTGGCTGGCCTGCGCCTGAGCGAATCGAGCGTGGAACGCACTACCGAGGCGGCGGGCGCTCGTTTGGGAGGATTGCTCAAAGGAGGCAAAACGTTTGGGGCCAGCGAACCCTGGCAGTGGAACAAGGACAGCACGGGCAAAACCTGCGCGTATGTCAGTCTGGACGCGACGGGCATTCTCATGCAAGGCCCCAACGGCGTCAAAGTCGATGGCCGCATGATCAACGTCGGCATGGTCTACAATCCCCAGCCGCGCCAGGCCGCCGACGAGGCGTTATCCAAACCATGCGATGGCGTGCGTTACCTGGCAGGCTTCTATACGCTTGCCGAGTTGGGAACAGCATTGCGTCGGCAAGCGGGCCAGGTGGGGATGAACCGGGCGGAGCAATGGATCGCCTTGAGCGACGGGGGCAATGGGCTTGAGGAATTCTTCGATGTGCATTTTCCGCGGGCAGTGAAGATCTTGGACTTTCAACACGCCGCAGGCCATTTGGCCAAGCTGACCAAGCTGTGGCGTCCCGGTCCTGCCGGTGCGAAGTTGCTCTCGGCATGGTGTCACATCCTCAAGCACGCGGGCGGCGCTCAGATGATAAAGGTTCTTGAGAGGTTGAAGATAAAAGAGATGAACGAGGAAACGCGGGCCGAGCACGAGCGTGTCTTGAATTACATCCGCGGCAACCAGGAGCGGATGAAATACTCAGAGTACCTAAAGCAAGGCTGGCAGATCGCATCCGGAGCAGTCGAGTCGGCCTGCAAAACCCTCATCAATCAACGACTGTGCATGGGCGGCATGCGCTGGGGCGAAGAAGGCTCCGACGGCGTCGCCCATCTGCGCGCCCTCTATCGCAGCGACACCGACCAGTGGGACGGATTTTGGTCGACGGCCGCGTAAAGGCTACCTACGAAAGTGACGCTTACCCGCTGGACATCGCCAAGAGCATGCCCCATTCCTATTGCCGTACTTTGACGTCACGCATTGACGACCCCAACGTGGTCCTGCTGGGCAATGGCGACGGACCGCCGGGATCGACGGGGTGCATCGGCATCTCTTCCGACGGCGGCCGTTCCTGGAAACCCGCAACGATGCCCGCCGCGGCGAACAGCACCATCTGGAACTTTGCCGTCCATCCGGCCGATCCCCTGTTGATCTATGCCAGCAGTGTGAGCGGGCTGGTGTTTCGCTCCGAAGATGGCGGACACACGTGGTCCAGACTGGGTCGCGAATTTGGTGAAATCCGCGCCCTTGCCTGGACGCCTTGAAAACCTGAATTGAACCCGGTGAAACCTTCACCGATCGAGAGACATTAAGGATCACATCATGAGATTGGAACGTCCCGGAATCGTAACCGCTGCTGGTGTGTTGGCCATAATCTACGGCAGCCTGGGCCTGCTCTGCAATGTGTGCAGCGCTCTGAGCCTGGTGATGCAAGGCGCCATGGGCGGCAACATGTTCGCGGGAGATCCCGCTCAGGCGCGCATGCAGGAAGAATTGAATAAAGCCATTGAGAGAACGGTCCCCGGTTACCAGATCATTCAAAATCATCACGATTGTCCTTGGCTTGATCGTGTGCATAGGCATGCTGACTTCCGGCATTGGGCTGCTGCGCATGAGCCCGACGGCACGGACGATGGCAATGATCTTTACCTCGGTTTCGATCGCATTTTATCTCTTCCAGGCCGTCTATCAATTCGCATTCGTCATGCCGGCGATGAACAACGCGTTTCAGGCCGTCCTGCCCGGTGTGGTCGGGCCCGCGCCGCCTCAAGCCTTCCAGGCCATGCGAAGCATGATGACCATCATCGCCGTTGCGACGGTTTTCGTTTATGTGATCATCATCGTCTATCTCGCCCTCATTCTTATTTTCCTGACGCGCTCCCGCGCCCGTCTGGCCTTTCTGGATGCGGCACAGGGATATG
>JALZJW010000260.1 GCA_030859565.1 Pseudomonadota bacterium | reverse complement strand
TGCACAGTCGTCGCACAGCCCAGCCTCCCGACGCCCCCAGCTATCCCCTGAGGCCAGTACTCTCTCACCCTAGGAGGCCAGACTTTACTACCTTCTTTCAGACTCATCTTTGAATTAGAAAATACTGTCGGCACCACCTACAGATCCCGTGCGTGGAGAGACTCGTTCTGCGGCGGGTCGAGAGAGTGTTCGTAGGGATGCTTGAGCCCAACCCTTATTTGACCGGCCGCGGCGTCCACGTTTTGAGGGACGCGGGCGTGGCAGTCGAAGTCTTTCCGGCCAATCTATTGAAGGCGGTCGAGGGACTGAACGCCGCATTCTTGCGGGCGGCGAAGGAGTCCCGTTCGCCAGAACGCCTTCATCTCACAGGTTACGAATGGGATCTCCTTGAGACCGACGGTGTTGTTGCACGACGCTCACAACAGGGATGGTACGAGTATTTCCTGGCCACAGGTGATCTGACCAATCTCGAACGTCTCAGGCAATTCTACACCCCGCCGCTGGAGCAGGTCATCGAAGCCAGGACCTTCGATCTTCCCGCAGGCGAACCGCTGCGAATCACCGTAGCTACAGACCCTCGGCTGATTCAGTTTGTGACGAGTGATCCGGCCCGCCTTCTCGCCTTGACGCCCAGAGAGTTCGAACGCTTCACTGCCGAACTCCTGGAACAGCTCGGCTATGCAAGCGTGGCAATTGGTCGTGGTTCGAAGGACGGTGGTGTTGATGTCTCCGCGTACATTGAGCACCCGTTGGGTGTCGAAAGGGTTATAGTTCAGTGCAAGCGCCATTCTCTTGACCACAAGGTCGGTGAGCCGGTCATTAAACAGTTGCTTGCCGATGCCAAGATTCATCACGCAGCACGAGGACTCCTAGTGACAACCTCCTATTTGACTCGTGGAGCTCGGTTGCTGGTTGAGACATTCGGCTATCGTCTCTCGGCGTTGGACTACGACGAACTGTCAAGGGAACACAAGCTCCCGAGTGCCCAAACAACCTCCTGGCGTGATAAAGCGACGGCGTGCTCCATGCAGAGAATCCTTCGATCCATGAACCTTCGAGAAAATCGCGTCGAAATCCTGGCTCGTCAACAACCCACCCGCCAAGACCGGCTATCCTTAGGCAAGCGCCGTGCCGCCGCGATAGCTCAAGCGTGTTACAGACGTCACGATACCGATCCGACCTCGAGCCTGTCGGGAATCATCTCGATGGTAACGACCCGTTCAAGCACCATCGGAAAATCGCGCGCGGCACGCCTGCACCAGTCCCTGCAGAGACTCGCGAGTCAACTTGCCAGTTTCGTTGCGCGGGAGGCTCGTCACCCGGTACAGCGGTCGTGGGACGAATACCGGATCGATCGCGTTCCGCAGGGCGGAGAGGATCTGCACGGTCGAACGCTCCGGCGCCACCACGAAGGCGATGAGACGAGCATTGCCGGTGTCGGGCCCATCGGGCGCGAAGAATACGCCATCTTCTACTCCGTCGATCGCGTTGAGTCTTTGGTTCAGATCGGCCAACGAGGCCCGGTGACCGCCGATGTTGACGACGTCACCACCGCGTCCGTGGAGTACGAATTCCTGTGCGCCGCGAGGCGTGATCAGATCGGGCAAGGGAATAGGCTCAGGGAGGTAATCGGCCTGAACGCTGCAACCGTTCGCCTCCTGCTTCAGGCTCAAGCCGTCCAAGAGCCGCCAGGCGCCGGTGGCGGTGGTGCGCCGCATCGCCACGCTGCCGGCCTCGGTGAAGCCGTAGATCTCCTGGACCGGCGCGCGAAACAGGTTTTCGGCGGCGCGCGCCAGGCCTATCGACAGCGGCGCCGTCGCCGACAGAACCAGCTCCAGTTCCGGAAACCTCAATGCCGAGCCAATGCAGGCCCGCATGTGCAAGGGCGTGGTCACCAGTATACGCCGGGGTGGAACTTGCGCCAGGGTCGAGCGCACGTCCGCCGCGAACAAGGGGCGGCCGGCATGCAAGCCCCAGCCATGTTGGGTGGGTAGCATGATCGAGGTTTCGAGGCCGTACATATGCGAGTGCGGCGCCGTGGCCACGATGCTGATATTATCCCTAGCTTTCAGACCCAAGCGAGCCGCGGTGTGGCGCGCTACTGTGGTGAGCGAGCTCCAGGTCTTGACGTTGGGGCGCGGCTGTCCCGTACTACCGGAGGTGAATACCACCGCCGCCGTTTGCGCTGCCGGGATGATTGGAATCGGCATTCGTGCCGGGGTGCTGTGGTGAAAATCCGGCAAGGAGAAGCAGAGTAGACCTGGCGCTCCGGCCGCGCCGTCGCTTAGGCAATAGCTGTCCGGGTACAATCGGGCTATCTGCGACAGAGCTTGCGGCGATCGGCCCGGAGGAAGCAGCGTAGTCTGTCCCCGGATCAGCGCGGCGGCGAACCCCGCGAGAAAGCCGTAGCGATTTTCCGTAAGGTTGATGACGGCCGGCCCGTCCGGCAGCAACCCGGACAGGATCTCGACCTGCGCGAGGAACTGGCCGCAGGTGACCGCCCTACCCTCTTGCCAGGCTAATACATCGTCATAGTCATAAGGGCCGAGCAAGGGCACCGCACTCATTCGATCACTCTTATTTGGTACGGTGTTTTTCGATTGACTTGCACAGGGCGTGCAACGAGGAGAAGGTCACCGTGATGTCCGGATCATCGGAGCGCAAATGATAGCCATAGCAGCGGGAAACCGCCAACGACAGCTCGAGCGCGTCGATGGAATCCAGACCCAGCCCCTCACGGAATAACGGATCGTCAGGACTGA
>JALZJW010000259.1 GCA_030859565.1 Pseudomonadota bacterium | reverse complement strand
GTACTATCCGATGCTCGGGTTCAAGCGATTTGCGAATGCCGCCGTAACACTGAGTGGAATTGAGTTGGCGCAGAAGATTAGGAAGGGGCAATACGACATCTCAAGCATTAGCCAAGTGGGAGCATTGGTGCCACAGGTATGGGAAGCCGTGCTCGCGGCGTGAAGTGTTATCTGGGGACCACTCGGCTCTCGCTGCTCTATAAACAAAGTTTGCACCAGCAATCATGAAGCGGTGCTTCTCCACCACCGATGAAAATATAAGCAAGTTGCGTTAGGCTACGTCAAGTCGCTGGTGGTGACGAGGTCGTAGGGCTCTTGGTGTCCATCAACCCGTGCACCAGCATGACCCGAGTGAATCTTACCCCGTTTAGTGGAGAGGCAGATAAGACTACCTTCGAGCCTCACGCTGCCTGCTTCAACTGCGCCCGGTAGCGCGCTTCGTACTCTGCCGGCGGCAAGTACCCGCTGGCTGAGTGTATCCGTTGACGATTGTAAAAGACCTCGATGTAGTCGAAGAGTTGATCGCTCGCTTGCCGCCGCGTCTCGAACCTGTCGCCGAGTTCAGCTTTCAGGATGCCGAAGAAGCTCTCCGTCACGGCGTTGTCCCAACAGTTGCCGCGCCGCGACATACTCTGCGGGCAACCCCACGCCGCTAACTTCGCCCGGAACGAGTGACTCGCGTACTGGCTGCCGCGGTCACTATGCACTAGCGGAGAAACCGCACCGCCTCGCCGCCCCTGCCCTTGGATGAAGGCGGCTTCGATAAACTCGGTCTCAAGGCCCTCTGACACCGCCCAACCCACGATGAGCCGCGAGTAGAGGTCGAGGAATACGACTAAGTAGAGCCATCCCTCCTGCGTCCAGAGATAGGTGATGTCGATGGTATGGTCGCAAATGACAAGTTTTGCCTGATCCGCACGGCACGGCTCAAGTTGCGCAAACTTTGCTCTCCTGTGCTGATGCCGTTTTTTCAAGCCTAAACCCATATACCCTCCCGATGAGACGTCTCATCGCGGAGGGATTTATGAAACATCAATGGCAACTGTCTCGCACTCTGCTCCAACACCCAGACGCTCAGCGCCGCTGGGATTCAGCCTTTCAACTCCTGCTGCGATGCTCATCCTTCGTCGAACAGGAGACTTCCCATGAGAGTAGCGGTATACATTCGGGTCTCGACCCTGCGGCAAGTTCATGCTCAGACTGCCGATCAACAACTCCAACGGCTCCAGACGCACCTCCAAACGAAAGGTTGGAGCCTTTCTCAAGAGAACATTTTTCGCGATGATGGCTACAGCGGTGCCATCCTCCGCCGGCCTGGCCTCGACCGTCTACGCGACAAGGTAGCCGCCGCTGATGTCGATGTCATCTTGATTACCGACCCGGATCGCTTGGCGCGCAACTATGTTCATCAAGTGCTGCTGCTTGAAGAACTGCAACGCTTCGGCGGCCAGGTTGAGTTTCTGGATCGCCCGATGAGCACCGACCCCCACGACCAACTCCTGTTGCAAATTCGTGGCGCGGTGGCCGAATACGAGCGCAGCCTGATTACCGAGCGTATGCGGCGCGGACGGTTGATGAAGTTGCGGGCCGGTGTGCTCTTACCCTGGACTCGAGCTCCCTATGGCTACCGCCTCAACCCTGAACGCCCTCGTGACCCAGGCGGCGTTCGCATCGACGAAGCACAGGCGGCTGTCGTCGCCGAAATCTTCGCCTGGTATCTACAGGATGGCAGCTCTCTCTTATCCGTCGCCAAACACCTGTGCGATCTCAACATCGCGTCGCCCAACGGCAAGCCGCGCTGGGGCCTGGCTACTTTAAGGGCCATTTTGACCAACCCGGCCTACATCGGACAAGTCTATGCCGGGCGCTATCATTATCGTCCTCCCAAGGTGCGAAGGTCAGCGACCCATCCCATCGGGCATCCGCACAACAGCGGTGTGCTGGTGCCGCCAGAGCAATGGATTGCGGTGGCCCGCATCCCGGCCATCATCAGCCAGCAACAGTTTGATCTGGCGCGGGAGAAACTGGCTCATAATCAGTCTTTCGCTCGCCGCAACAACAAGATGAACCAATATCTGTTACGGGCGCTGGTCAGTTGTGGGAAGTGCCAGTTGGCTTGCCAGGCTCGGAGGTTGCAGCCCGATCATCGCTATTACATCTGTACGGGCAAGGTCAGAAGTATCCAGCGCCGCCAGGAAGAAAAGTGCGCCTCACGCTTCATCCCCGCCGGCCAGGTGGATGACTTAGTGTGGCAAGACCTCTGTCAGTTGCTCACTCATCCGGAGACCATCGCTCAAGCTCTGGCTCGTGCCCACGGCGGGCAGTGGCTGCCACAGGAGTTGCAAGCCAGGCGCGAGAATCTGCGCAAAGGGCAGAGCAGTCTGCAACACCAGATTGAGCGGCTCACCGAGGCCTATTTGAGCGGTGTCATTCCGCTCAGTGAGTATCAACGGCGACGAACTGAACTGGAACACAGCAGCCAGGCACTTGAGCAACAACAGCACCGGCTTCAAGATCAAGTGGCGAGCCACGCGGAGGTCGCCGGACTGGCGGCTTCAGCCGAGGATTTTTGCCGTCGGGTACAGCAGAGTTTGGCGACAGCGACCTTCGAGCACAAGCGAAAACTGATTGAACTGCTGATCGACCGGGTGGTGGTCACCAATGAAGATGTGGAAATCCGTTACGTCATTCCAACCAGCCCCCGTAGCGAGCAGGTGCGTTTTATGCATTTGCGTTCAGACTATATCGATGCCCCAGATGTGGTCTGGTTGGGCCGCCCGCACGCCACGCAACATAATAGGGGTAAACCCGATGCGCAAACGCTCTTAGGCTCAACTTTGGCC
>JALZJW010000258.1 GCA_030859565.1 Pseudomonadota bacterium | reverse complement strand
ATCATGACCAGCAACCGCCCGCTCGAAGACTGGGGCAAGCTCTTGAGCGATGTGCCCACCGCCAGCGCCATCCTCGACCGCTTTTTGCACCACGCCACCCTCATCGCCATTCACGGGCGCAGCTACCGCGTCAAAGACGCGCCGCTGGCGGGAGTCGAGCCCAAGAGCAAACGCCTGGCAGAATCCGCCGAAACCGCCCCGCTGGACACGGCAGCGAGCCGCAGAAAGTCAGAGGAGCCAAAGCCATGAGTTTTTCGCATGGGCCGTGGCTTGCCCTGGCGTCGCAGACCACAAACCCCGTCCGGACTTCGAGAATCCGGACGGGGCTGGGATGGCCTTGGCAATCCACGGGCCAAGCCGGCGCTCGGGTTGCGCTCCCGCAGAGCCCTATCCTCCGGCTCGCACCGGCAATGAACCAAAAACCCCACCCGGCTGTCAGCCACCACTTGAAACCCAAACTCAAACTGCTATGAAATCCGCACCCCAGGGGTGGGTGATTTTGAAGTGCAAAAAGGCGGGTGATTTTGAGGTGCAAAATGACAGCTGGGGCAGAAGAGCTTTCATCATAGCTTGCTTTCTTATTTCCGCGAGCGGCTCCTCGAGCACGCGCAGGCCAAGCTGGCGTTTACGGCCGTGCTCGAGGCTTTGCAGCGAGAAGGGCTGGTGCCGCGCAAAACAAGCAGCGGCTGGATTCGACCCATGTGCTGGGGTTGGTGTCGCGGATGAGTTCGCTGGAATGTGTGCGCGAAACGTTGCGTTTGGCCCTGGAAGAGCTCGCGGAGGTGTTAGCCGAAGATCAGCGGCCGGATTTCTGGCCGGCCTTGTGGGAACGCTATGTGGAAAACAAGCTCGACTACAAAAGTGCCGAAGCCGTGTTTAAGCAAAAACAGCAGCAGGCAGGCGAGGATAGCTTGCGCTTGCTGCAATGGCTGGAGCCGTTGTCGGCAGGTCCGGCTTTTGAAGGAAGTCTTCGCCCAGCGGTATGTCACGATCCCGAGCGGCCAGCTCGAACGGGTGGAGGTGCATGCCCCGGGAGTGGTACAGAACCCGCACGACCCGCAAGCGCAGTGGAGCGCGAAGGGCCACGGTGCGGCAAAGAAAGACTGGGTGGGCTACAAAGTGCAAGTGGCCGAAAGCTTTGAGGATGCTGCCTCCCAGCGCGAGGAAGGTGAACCGAAGCCTCACTTTCTGACTTCGATCGTCACCCAGGATGCCATCGAGAGCGACGAGGCTGGCCTGGCGGCAACCTTCGAGCAGCAACGCGCTGCGGGACTCGAGTCACCGAGCGAACTTTATGTCGATGGCGCCTACATCTGCGCCGCCGCGCTGACCGAAGCCGCGCAAGAGCAGCGCGAACTCCTTGGTCCCGCGCAACCGAGCGCGGCACGTGCCGGCCTGGACCCCGCTTTTCGCATTGAAGCTTTTGAGATTGACGTAAACCAACGCCGGGCGGTCTGCCCGGCGGGCCACGAGAACACCCAATGCAGCCGCTTGGAAGAAAAGGACACTGGCAAAGTTAGTTACCGTTTCGAGTTTAGCACCCATTGCCACTCCTGTGCATTGAAAGAGCAATGCGTTGGCGCGGCTCAGAAACATCGCACGCTGGTAGTAGGAGAGCATCATAACCATTTGCAAGCGCGGCGGCGCGAGCAGCAGAGCGCAAATTTTCAGGAGCGGATGCACCAGCGCAATGCCATTGAAGGCACCCAGAGCGAGCTGGTTCGTGCGCACGGGCTGCGCCGGGCGCGTTACCGCGGCAAGGCGAAGGTTGACTTGCAGAACCAACTCATCGGCACGGCCTGTAACATCAAACGCTGGATCAAAGTCATGGCTTGGGAGCTGAGGCAACGAGCGGAGGACGGCTGCGAGAGCCGCCTGCAAACGGCGATGGCAATGCCATAAACAAGAAGATCCGAAGCTAACCAGGCTCCAAAGGCGATGAGATTGCAACGGAAGTGAGCGGAGTTGAATTCAAAGGTGAAGAAAGTCCCAAGGTTAGTTCTCGGAAATCAGATACCTGCGTTTTGGCGGTAAAAAAGTATTGCTTCGTGAGCCGCATTGAGAGTAATATTTTTCCAAACGTCCCGGCGCATTTAGCCGTTTTTCACCTCCGGGAAAACGGGGGGTTTTCCAGCGGAATCTGCATTTCATTTGACAGAGTCGTTGCTGACTCTGGCGGCGGGGATGGCGCGCTGGGTCAGGAAAGAGGGTGCCACTCCTTTCCGATCTGGCGTCCGCGGATTCTTTGACTTGAACCGGCCCGAGCGCGTGCATAGCGGCAATCCGGCCGTGCTCGAGCACAAGGAACGTCAGCATGTCGCCCGGGCGGTGGAATGGCCCGGCGGCGATCGTGGCTTCGGCTTTACCGGGGCGGGCACTTCCATCAAAACGGGGCAATGACGAACAGCCACGGCATCGTTGAGGTGCGCGCTGATGTGAAGCGATCTCGTGCTCAATGCCATCCTCTGGACGCCGAAGGCGGAATTGCCGGCCAATGGCGTGGAATCGAAGATCACGGAGGAAGACTTCGCGGCGAGCCTCGATCCGAAACCGAAGAAGAAGTAAGTCAAGATTCCAGCTTGTCTTGAGACGATCGCAAGCTGGAAGCTTGCGCCACATGAAGCGCCTACTTTTTCTCGCCATCGCTGGCCTTGGCATTTCGCTCGTCTCCCCGAGCGTGACCTCCGGCGCCAATCCGGTCGCCACGAGCGGCATGGTCAACCGCGAGCCGGTCTCGCTGCACGCGGATCTTCGAGGCGCGAAGGAACTCTACCTCGTCGTCACGGATGGCGGCGACGGCCCGGTCGGCGACCTGGCGAATTGGGTCTCGCCCATCCTGACGAAAGCCGACGGCTCCCGGC
>JALZJW010000257.1 GCA_030859565.1 Pseudomonadota bacterium | reverse complement strand
AGTCTGACCTGATCCGTTGTAAAAGCAGAGCTTTATTGCAAACTGGCCTATCTCGTCGGGTTCAGAGATCAATAGGTTAGGGGTGAAACTGCAAACCAGAGCGCGACGCGCCAAGCCGAGGGCCAATGGGTCGGGAGTGAATGTAAACCGCCCTGCGCCCTGAAATGCGACGGCTGAACCTCGCGGCATGCTGGTTGCTCTCCGGCTCGGGAAAAGCGCTCGGACCTACGTGCCTTTCGGACGCGTGCTTGCGCCACTCAGCACGTGGCTGACGCCGCTTTGAAACGATTACCGGCAAGCCCTCGATCATCACGATCCACAACGCCGCCGGTTTCAGCCCCGAGCGCCCTATTCGGCTGTCGCGGCGCGGTAATCCTGAATTCTTGTGGTGCGTAGGCCCGCCAGACCATGGCCGTCAACCGCCGTTTGCCAGGACAGGTATTCCTCCACGGTGAGCCCAAAGCGTTCGCACGCTTCTTCCATCGAGAGAAGCCCTCCTCGCACCGCAGCTACCACGATAGCCTTTCGGCTAGGCACCCAACGCTCGCCCGGCTGAGGCAAGTCGGCGGGCGTCAATGGGCTACCATCCGGTCCGATCACTATCCTGACCCAGCGTGCCGATTGCTCTGCCATCGTCCTCTCGTTGTTCAGTTCTCACTGATTTATCCTGCGCAGGTGAATGCTTCGCTAAGCACATCGGCTCGCGTTCCGACGCGAGAAGGAACGCCACGGGCGAGCGCGTTGATGCGAAACGTTGCACTCGATACGCGGCGTGGATGGGCTGACCCGTAACCGGGATGCGCGGGCACCAACGACGCGGTGACCGTCTCCGACAATTCGAGCAGCCACCTTGGCCCGCCCGCGACTCTTTGGAGCTTCAGCGAGCGCAATCCCCTGGACTATAGCTTGCTCCTCGGAACGGGTCGCCTTGCGGCCCAACCCCACCAGAAGGACAAGTGAACTCTAGAAGGGATCTAGTCTGAGCCTCGGAAGAAGCGATGAGCCTGCCGAAATGCTAGCGCAAGGCGGCTCGGCGATGGCCTATCCGGCTTCTCGCTGACGCCAACCGCGGAAACCGAGGCCGTCACGGAACGTCGGCCGCTGACTCCCGGCTGACCTGCCTTGTCGCCAAGTGTCAAGTATGACCGAAATGCTGCGACGGTCACCGGGATTAGATTTCCTGGAGATCTGTATGAGACCGCCGCTCGCGCTTTCGAGGTTCCCCAGAGAGCATAGGAGACCGTCCAGAAGGTCCTCATCCGGCTTTGTCATACGAGTTACCCTCTTTGGAGTAGCATCAGTTTCGCCATAGCCCGGCTAATGAGCCGTTTAGGAGCAGGGTTAATGCCCTCAAAAATCCGAAGAAGCCTGTTATTGGGACCTCGACCTGCCGCCAGATGACGGGCTCGATCCCGTCCAGGCTGATTACGAGGCGGGCGATCCGGTCGGGCTGCTTCACCGAGGACTATTCCTGTGCCTAAGTGCGACTTGCTGTGCCCGCCAAGCTAGAGGTTATAAGCCGGATCAGTACCCGTTCACCCTCGTCCTGATACTCTCATCGGGTAATGGCTGTCCTCCACAGGCACTGTCGGGGCGGGTGAACTATTGTGCTTTCGTCGGACGCCATCAGCCAATACAATGGGGTGCTCCACTGAAGCACTAAGTTTGTGCTGTAACTCAAGAATCTTTCGCAATTCGTGGTGGGTTAAATCCATCAATGACGCGTCGCGCCAGCGTTTACGAGTGCCTGCCTTAGCGAAGGGCCAGATACTCGCTTTCTCCTCCTCGACCACCAACGCGACCTTGCCTAGAAGCGTGCGGCGAAAAGAGAACCTACCCGTAAGCGCCATGTGTTAGGCCCATCATCCTTGATGGCGATCACATTGGTCCCGCTTGGTTTCAGCCGCAACAATACCGCCTTGTTTTTGACAGCTATCCTTAACAAGACGGCAGTCTGGCTCCTGGACCCACCCGCCAGCAACGCATTGGGCCCGTTCAGATCCTCCGCTGGAGCGGGTAGGTGCGATGGGTCCTTAGAGTCTGTCCGAGATCATTTGGATCCCTGACAGAGCCTTCGGAGCATCAGCCGGATTGATGACCAGCGCAGGAACGCGAGTGCCGATCGGTTGAGGCATTCCCAGTCCTTTGCCAGGCGTCGGCATCGATTGAGCCAGCCGATCGTTCGCTCGACAATCCAGCGCTTGGGCAGAACAATGAAGCCCTTCGCCGCGTCGGATCGCTTGACGATCTCGACGTTGACATGACGCACGACATGCAGCAAGGCGCCTTGGAACCGTGGTCCCTGGTAGCCCGCATCGGCATAGAGCTTCAGCAGGAAGGGATACATGCCGAACAGCGTGGCCATCACCAGCACGCCGCCATCGCGGTCCTGGATATCGGCTGCGTGCACGATGGCGTGCAGCAACAGGCCCTGCGTGTCTACAAGGAGGTGGCGCTTCTTGCCCTTGATCTTCTTGCCCGCGTCAAAACCATGCGGATCGATGCGCGCCCCCCTTTTTCCGCGCTCTTGACGCTTTGGCTGTCAATGATCGCCGCGGTTGGACTTGCTTCCCGTTCGGCCTGGTCTCGGCATTTCACGTAGAGAGCATGGTGAATGCGATCCAGCGTGCCGTCGTAATCCCACAGGGAGAAATAGCCGTTCACCGTGCTTCGCGGCGGCAGGTCCTTCGGGATCGCGCGCCACTGGCAGCCGCTGCTCAACACGTACATCAGCCCGTTGACCACTTCGCGGATGATGACCGTTCGCTTGCCTCCGCCGCGCTTCGCAGGCGGGATGATCGGTGCGATGAGCGCCCATTCCTCGTCAGTCAGGTCGCTGGGGTAGCGAAGCTTGCCGCGGTCATATCGATTGCGGTTCTCGTTCGTCCACA
>JALZJW010000256.1 GCA_030859565.1 Pseudomonadota bacterium | reverse complement strand
GATGAAGGTGCTTCTCGGCTACATCATCGTGTTGGCGTCGGTGCCGACAGTGCATAAAATTCTCACTTTTGGAAACATTGACGCGACAATCGAGGCATACAATTGGCGGCTCGGATGGTCTCTCATTCTATGTATCCCGCAGCTTGTGGTTGTCTTGATGGCCATGCGCTACGTGCGGCAGATGCCAGTATTCTTTTTGCTCTCGGTTGCCGCAATTGCCTGGCACATTGCGGCGAGTGTTCGAAAATACCTGCGTGTTGGCTTTGACCCGCGCATAGACTTCGATTTGGAGCCTTTCCGCTTTCTCGTACTGGCGGCGGTATTGGCTGTACCATTCTATGCTGCGTATCGCATTCTGTGCGGTGGGCAACCTCAAGTTACGCGATAAGGTACGCGATAAAGGGACGGACTCTCAGTGGCTTCCCATTTACGAGGGCCGGAGTTTCACGGTCGATGGGCTCCGCGAGAAAGTGCGGGAGTTTTACCGCGAAGAGGTCAGGGGCGAAGCTCGCGCGGCGGCCGCGCTGACCAACGTGGAATTGATTACTGCGCTCTTGGAATGCAATCGGCAGCTCGGGGTGGCTGGGCTGCAGATGCGCATCATCAACGGAGTTGTTTCACCGCTCACAACAAAGGTGGAAAACCAACGCCTGGCCGAATACCTACGCGAGCAGACTGGCGCGAGCGGGAATCCGGAGCTGACAACAGCGACTCTCGAGGTGCTCGGCTGCATCGTCTTCAAGCAGCCGATCAGTCAAGCGGAAATCGACCGGCTCTTTGCGGCCGACAAGCGCGCCTGGTCGTCAAGCTGCGGGATTTGCGGCTGGTGGAAGAGTTCGCGGGCGAGGACGGACGGTTGCGGTTTGCCACGACGGAGGTGTTTATGCAGCTTTTAGCCTGACAAACCTGGCGGAGGTAGCCAGCGCGTGGCAGTGCTCCGCCTGATTAGGACTGATCACTCCACAAGAAGCGAGAGAGTGGCCGCGTGCCGAGACGACCAGCGAGAGGTTCCGCGGCGTTGCGCCGTTTAGTTTGATCTGTGGCGCAGGACCGACGCGGTGCGATCTCCGCGTCGCGTAATCCGATTCTCTGAACATTTTTGTTGACGTTCCTCAACATACCGTCGAGTTGTCTCGCCCCGCCGCCCCCCCCAGCGCCACCACATCGCTGGTTTTCGAACTCCCCTGAACCCCGCCCCACGGAACATTCCCCTTCCGTATCGAACTCCCCTTATGAAATCACGTCCCTTTCTCACCTTCGGCTTCCGCCTTCTCACCCTTCTCCTCTTGCTCTTTTCCTCGCTGCCGGCGGCCGCCCAGGACGGCCACTGGACCCTTGAGGCCGTGCTCTCTTGGGAGGGCAATGCCGATTACGGGCTTACCCTCTCCACCCCGAGCGGCTACGTCGATCCCGATGAGAGCTCCGAAGGCTTCACTCACGGCGGCGACGTGAATTGCGCCACGGGAGGCATCGGCCCCGAAACGATCAGCGGCACCGGCGGTGGCCAGGGTGGGTATCACTTCGAGGGGTTCTGGTGGCGGAACTGCCCGGGCGGTATCCGGCCGAGCGGGGTTGCCCTTACCGCAAAGATCACCGCGCACCGGCGATTGACGATCAACGGGCAGAGCTTCGCGCCCGGTGCCGTGTTCGAAAGGACCGTCTACCCGGACGACGCGGGGGATCTCATCATTGACGTCAGGATCCAGTTCGCGCGAGGAGAACTCGCTGTTGATGCTAACCGAGACGGAGTAGTCAGTTTCGACCAGGATAACACGACGGAACAGCAAGCTCACCGGTTTTGGGTCAACAACGACCACGACACCAAGGACGGAGACGGCGAGGGAGAAGAGCTTTCCGGCGACGAGGATAGCGCGGATAACCGCATCCAATCGAGACGCGATCTTGAGGACTTTGCGCGACTCGACATTTTTATCGGCGACTTGCACGAAGCCATCGTCAACGGCCAAAGGAAAGTGGGGCTTAAGTGGAAGAACACGAACGGCACAGCACCGTCGATGAAGGTTTGGCGGAACTTGTCACCAGGCGGCGGCAGCGAGTATCTGACCGATGATGCTGTAGCCGCTCAGCACGTGAGTCAGCTAATCAACCCGGGACATGTGCAGGGGACGGAAACGTACGTAATACCGCAGCAGTTTTGGCAGGATGCGGGACTGAGCGCGAGCCAGCCAAAGGGCCATTTGTTGTTTGAAGGTGTTACCGAAGGCACAGGGCAACTGACCCTCGTCTTCCAGGACGCGCAGGGCCAGGAGATCGGCGAAGAGCCAGGACCTTGGCTGAACTTGAAGAACATCAGGAAGATGTATCAACGCGGCAAAGCGCAGCCGGAGGATATAGACGCGCCGAATGGCAATATCGTCGGGCCATTCACGGGACCAATGTCGTACGTCGATGACCCGTGGAACTGGCCTTTCGAGGCTGACCCGAACGAGGAGAACAAAGCCGTGATCTTCGTCCACGGCTGGAGCATGGATTACCCCAACTATCTCAACTTCAGCGAAACGATGTTCAAGCGACTCTGGCACCAAGGCTTTAAAGGCCGCTTCTGCTCGTTCCGGTGGGATACGCTCGTCGTAAGTCAAGTGTGGGATATCGATGTGAGCGCCGGGGAATATAACCGCAGCGAGCATCGGGCGTGGCTTTACGGGGAATCGCTTCGGCAGTTTGGCGATGCGATTAAAGGAGACGGTTTCACCGTTAGCCTGATCGGGCATAGCATGGGCAATGTCGTCTGCGGCTCGTCTCTGCAAGTAGGACTGGGTGTTCAGCATTATGTTCTCATGGAAGCTGCGGTTCCGGCAGGATCTTTCGACACTAGCGGCGACAACGGTGCCGGTGGAGTCAATGACTACGCGCGGTTCTGGAACGCCGAGGTGGGTGAAC
>JALZJW010000255.1 GCA_030859565.1 Pseudomonadota bacterium | reverse complement strand
TCCCCATCCTGCTCGATCCGGTCGGGGCCGGGGCGACCCGGTTCCGGACCGAGAGCGCGCTCCGCCTGCTGCGCGAGCTGCCGATCACGGTCCTCCGCGGCAACCGGGGCGAGGTCGGGGCGCTGGTCGGCGCCGGTGAGGTGCGCGGGGTTGAAGCGACCGGGGACGAAGACCCGGAAGCGGTGGCCACGGCCGCGCACTGGGCCTTCGGCGTCACCACCGCGGTCACGGGCCCGGTCGATGTCATCGTCGGCCAGGGCAAGACGCTGCGCGTCGCCAATGGCCACCCCCTGCTGGCCCGGATCACCGGCTCCGGCTGCATGGCCTCGACCGCGATCGGCATCTTCCTCACCGCCGGCGCCGATCCGGTGGTGCAAACTGCCCTGGCCCTCGGCACCTACGGCCTAGCCGCTGAACGGGCCGCCATTGGCAGCGACGGCCCCGGCACCTTCCGCGCCCGCCTCCTCGATGAGGTCGCCAACCTCCACGACACCGGCGTCGCCGGCCTCAACGTTTCTTTGGCTTAACCATGTTAACGAGTCTCTGGCCACCGCTACCCTGACCACGAGCAAGCGCCGCTTGCGGTCTGGCGCGACGCGGCGGAGTTGGCCCCAACCCGCCCACGCGGAGTCGGTGCCGGAGAACCTCGTCACTCGTCGGTGGCTACGATCCCGTGGTGGTATTCGGGAGGAGGACGCTTGTCTATCCGCGCACCGAGGCAGACTGGTTCAAATGTTCCGTACGTACAGTAAGATAGAGTGAGGAGCGGAGATACACCACCGCGGGCAGTGGAAAGGGTGCGTGTCACATGGGTTCAACATCGGAATCCCGATCGCGGGCGTCCTCGCTTGGTCCGTGGCTAGTCAATCGGGTGCATAGCGAAGATTGCTTGGCCGGACTCAGGGAGATACCGGATGACAGCTTCGATGTCGTCGTCACATCACCTCCATATTGGGGACAACGAGGTGCTGACGGCTTGGGTTCTGAACTCGATCCTCGTGACTACATTGCCAATTTGACGACTATCTTGGCTGAGACAATGCGCTGCCTCAAACCGCGAGGGACGCTCTGGCTAAACATTGGAGATTCGTACAATACGCCGATCAACTGGCGTGAAGACGATCATCTCTACAGCTCATTGGGTGCTGATGGCAATGGCCTAGCAGCCAACAACTCAGCATACACGAAGAATCGGGGGAGACGACGAGCATTCATTGACAAGAAGATTGGCTGGCTCCAGTATGGGAACTTGCTCGCCGTTCCCTATCGCGTGGCGCTCGCCATGGCCGATCTCGGCTTCTTGTTCCGAGGCGAGGTTATCTGGGAGAAGTCGCGGCCGTTACCCGAAGGACTCTGTCGCCGGCCTCATCGCCGGCATGAGCCAATCTACATCTTTGCCAAGGATGAACGGCACGCCTTTCAGACGAAACCACCCGTTGGCTCAGTCTGGAAACTCGTCCAGACACCGAATCAGACGCCACATTGCTCGACGTTTCCGATCGACCTGCCGCTGCGTGCAATCAAGGCGGCAGCACCTTCGGAGAATGGGATCGTTTTTGACCCTTTCATGGGAAGCGGCACAACCGGCAAAGCAGCGATGCAGCTCGGCTTCAATTATCTGGGATTTGAACTCGATCCCGTGATGGCCGAACTCGCCAATCAGTACATCAACGAAACCGTGCAAACGCGCCTGAGATTGCTAGAAGAGGCGCGCGCGAATAGCTTGCTCTAACGGATCAGGCGGTCCACCGAAGGCCACCGTGTCAATCCGCTTACTCGATTCCGTCGTTAGCAGACTCGGCACCGTTCGGGCGTTGTACGACAAACAAAGATCGAAACTGCCATGGTTTTCGATGTAGCGCCGCTTATCTGATGGTGAAGCTGGGGTGCCGAACTCGCCTCGGTTCTGATACGCTCGTGCCTCCCCAACGTTTGTTGCCGGGGGAAACGATTTCACGTCAAGCGTCACAAGGGCTGTCAAGTACCCCTTTTGCATCATGGCTAGAGAGGCTGGAACATCATCGCTAACCCGCTCGGCTAGGCTAACTTTTGCGTGTATGCCGCCAACGATCCTATCCGCGGTTCGGATCGATAGGTCGAGCTTAGATCCACCCACCGCCTTTTCGATTCCCATCTCTTCGAGAGCCTTCTTGCTGTCCGCGTCACTAAAGAGCGCTGTCAGCCAAACACCATCCGCCGCCAACCGGGCGTTGTAGTAG
Organism: Pseudomonadota bacterium; assembly: GCA_030859565.1. Classification (NCBI taxonomy): domain Bacteria; kingdom Pseudomonadati; phylum Pseudomonadota; species Pseudomonadota bacterium. Next base: position 685 of record JALZJW010000255.1, on the reverse strand, counting down.
TCTTGAAGATGGACTTCGAAGGCATCGCCACTAGACCGCACCCAACTCTGTTTAGCATCATTTACCCGTCTGACCTCTTTGACTGTCCGTACATACTCTCGGTAAATAATGTGGTGCCAGAGGTCACTGGCGTTGATCGTCGGACATATTTCAAGCCCAAAGCGGAAAGCCTCAGCGATCGCGGCCCTGTTTTTCACATGGGTTGGGTGACCGCGAGAGCAGATCAGCGAGGCGAGCGTGGATCGCGTCAAGCTCATTTTGCTTAATGCCGTCGATTGTCACCGGAATACCGTCGATTTGCAGCAGCATTACGGGGAATCTGCTCCGTCTTCGCAAGCCATTCGTTCTTCAGCTTCCTTGACAACTTGGCTCAACGAAACGCCAAGACCTCTCGCCAAACGCTCCGCTGCCGCCAAGCCCAATCGCACCTTTCCCAATTCGACCGCGCTTACATAGGTCCGGTGTATACCGGCACGATCGGCCAGGTCTTCCTGAGAGAGTCCTGAGCGTAGGCGTCGTTGCCGGACGACCTTACCGAAGGCGCGGTGAAGCGTTGACATTCCGAAAACCTAGTCCGCTGTAGTCTCGATATCTACAGACGAGCGTCTACAATGTAATACTCGTTGTTGCCGGCGAGGCACGGCTATCACTCGTCCGCGTCGCCAATGGCCACCCCCTGCTGACC
>JALZJW010000254.1 GCA_030859565.1 Pseudomonadota bacterium | reverse complement strand
CCGCTACACTGTGTTTCCATAAGGCCGTCCTCGTCATTGTGCATAACATGCTGATCGAACACATATTATGCCACGAGATACGGCCTTTTTCTTGGCTATCGGTGAGAAATCCGGGTTAGCCCATGAATATTGGCAATACTGAGGACCGAATGGCTGTAAGTTGCCTGATGCTTTCCGAAAAATCAGGAGAACATTATGGGTGGCATTGGTAGCGGCGTGCGACGGACGAATATCGGACGATTGACGCGCGGCCCAACCGGAAACCCCGGATCTCGGACCTTACCTTAAGCAAGACTCTCGAAAGAGGGCCTCGATGAGTGGACAATCCGGGAGGTTCCCGTCTTTACAGCGAGCTATCATGGTTTTCAGCACCTGTTCCATGGATTTCAGATCCGTGATCTTGGCTTGCACATCAGTGAGGTGCTGCGCGGCGAGAGCACGCGCTTCGTTGCACGATCGTCCGCGCGCGTCCACCAGCCGTAACAAAGCCCGGACCTCTTCGAGACTAAATCCGAGATCCCTGGCTCGCCGAATAAAGTTCAGGCGCTTGACGTGTTCTAACTCATAGACCCGGTAACCGCCTTGCGTACGGGGAGGTAACGGAAGGAGCCCTGCCCGTTCGTAGTAGCGAATGGTTTCGATGTTGCACTTCGTGGCCTGCGCAAGCTGGCCGATTTTCAAGCCTGCCCGGCTGGACTCGGCATTAATATCCATCGCGTACCAACGCCTCTTGACTCTGTAGTTACTACAGGGTCTATATTACCTAACAAACGGATTAGGAGAAATCGCCATGGCTTCGGAGAACTCTTTGATAAGACAGGCAGCGGCTGAAACTCGTCGGACACATCGGGCGGCGGGGAAAACGCTCGTGTCGATCGGCGGCATCCTCGCCGCGATCGCGGCCTCTTCTTGTTGTGTCCTGCCGCTCGGCTTGTTTGCGCTCGGGATCAGTGGCGCGTGGATCAGTAACCTAACGGCGTTAGCCCCTTATCAACCCTACTTCGTGGCCGTAACACTCGCGTGCCTAGTGGCAGGATTCGCAATGGTCTACCGCACGCCGAAAGCGGCATGCCTGCCGGGTTCGTCCTGCGCGAGACCGGGTTTCGATCGCTTCGCCAAATTGAGCCTTTGGACGGCGACCGTGATCATCACCGCGGCCCTTGCATTCCCCTACGTGGCTCCGTTGTTTATCGAAACATAATGTGAGACACCAACATGCGAAAGCTAACGCACATCATACTCCTGACGGCGCTCGTGGCGGACCCCACGTTGGCCGCGGAGCGAACAGTCATACTCAACGTCGACAACATGAGCTGTCCGGCCTGCGCGCCGATAGTGAAAAAGAGCCTCATGGGGATCGAAGGGGTGGTCATATCGGACGTCTCGGCGGAGACGAATACCGCCACCGTGACCTTCGATGACGCCAAGACCGGTGTCGCGGCCCTAATCGATGCCACGACCAACGCGGGTTATCCATCACGTTTGGCCCAGTGAGCATGCCTCCCGAGGCACATGAGACCACGCTCTGACATCCGAGAAGCCTCTGGTCATCGATCAAAAGATTGGGTTGCCAGGGGCCGCAGCCTCGCGCTCGCTTGGGGGCTCCCTGGCTTGACGCTTGCCGGCTCCCTACTTGTGGAATCGCCGTGGCGCGCCTGGATCTGGGTCGCGGGCCTCCTCTGGATGGGTACCGCTTGTATGGCTAATGCAAGACGCTGTGGCCGGACCCACTGTTACTTCACGGCACCGTTGTTTTTTGTCATGGCCTTGGTCGCGCTGCTCGACGGCCTTGGGCTGCTCGTCTTAGGACCACGCGCTTGGACCGGGCTCGCTCTGGGATTGGTGATCGGTACAGCGGGACTGTGGTGGGGAACTGAACGACTGTGGGGACGGTTCTTCCCTTCCACCGGCAAGGGCAAGAATCCAAAGGAAGCCTGACATCACGACACCATACGACCCTGCGGAACGATGGCCGCGGCTTTGTCCGTGAGGTCGCACGGCGCGGAGTGGCCCGAACGGGGTCTGCAGGCGACCCTGAAAAAGCCAAGTCCTAAGCATTACGGAGAGACTATGAGCACCTATACGCTTCGCATCACGGGCATGACCTGCGACCACTGCGCGCGTACGGCCGAAGACGCCTTGAACGCCTTGCCGGGTGTGTGGGCCGAGGTCTCTTACGAAGAAGGGATTGCCCGAGTGAGCGCGCCTGCGGATGTCGGCGTCGAGCGCCTCATCGAGCGCATCGAGGCGAAAGGCTTCAAGGCGGGGCTCAGCGCATAGACCGCCGGTCCACAAGCAACGAGGAGCCAAGCGCTATGAACGTACAAACCCTGCGCATCACCGGGATGACCTGCGATCACTGCGCGACATCGATCGAGGAGGTGCTGGCCGGTATGGCCGGGGTGGTCGAAGCCCAGGTCTCCTACGACGAAGGCACCGCCCGCATCAAGACCGAGGCGGGGGTCGATAGCGCGAAGCTCATCGATGCCGTCCAGGGCAAAGGGTTTGGCGCGGAGGTGCTGGATCGCAAGGGTTCGACTGTGGCGAAGGGGGTCTCGGACCGGCCGCGCATCTCAGTCGTCGACACACCCACGGCTTCCGTCAAACCGCGACGGAGATCGCGAGGCGCTCTTCACGTCGCGGTCATCGGCAGTGGCGGGGCGGCGTTTGCCGCCGCTATTCGCGCCGCCGAGGAGGGTGCCAGCGTCACCCTGATCGAGAAGGCAACGCTCGGCGGGACCTGTGTGAACGTTGGCTGCGTGCCCTCCAAGATCATGATCCGGGCTGCGCATCTCGCGCACCTGCAATCCGCACATCCGTTCGACGGTATCAAAAAACAAGCCGCCGTCATCGACCGCTCGGCGCTCTTGGCCCAGCAACAAGGTCGGGTGGACGAACTGCGGCATGCCAAGTACGAAAGCATCCTCGAATC
>JALZJW010000253.1 GCA_030859565.1 Pseudomonadota bacterium | reverse complement strand
ATGTGAATGGGTAGCGCCAGCAACGAGACGAGCGCATCGATTATCGTGTGAAAGGCAATCAACTCATCGCGCTCATTGATTTTCTGCGCGATGCAAGCAACATCTTCGTGTTCACCGGGGCCGGTATAAATTGCCGGAGCGCTGCGCCGGTCGCGGTGTGGATATTCCCATCGCCTTGAAGATGGCGCTCCTGCTATGGCAGCGCCCCTCACATCGAATCGTGGTTCTTCCGCGACTTGATCTTGTGCCCAAACCAGCCCACTGCGGCTCCCATGGCGAAAGTTACTCCCAGAAGCACTATCTCCGGGCTCGATAGAGATAAAGAGCCCATCGACGACTGCGGTTTAGGAGAGCACACAACCCTAGCGAGCTCGTTGGCCGTGATCTGTGTCATCTGTGGGATTTCTTCGATGCCTAGACGCAAACCTCCCCGCTCGGTAAGGCACAAAATCGTTCGCGAGGACACTGGGTTAAGATTTTTTGTTCCGCCCCTTCCCCACAGCGAGCTCCCGCCCCCTTGAGGACCTTGATCGTGACCTCCGGATACTTGGAAATCTGCTCTGGCATACGACACCTCCGTCGGGATTTAGCATCAGGGATCTTCTGAACCACTCGCTCTCCCATCCGATTAGAGCTTAAGATTCACAATGTACTGCACCTCAGCTCTTCCTTGCCCTGGAATTATGCGCGCGTCCTATGCAGACATAGATCAGGCCCGACAGGCGGTCTGGGATATGCTGGTGCAAAGCAGCACCGGGCGTTTCCCGTTTCCACTCGTGGCCGAATTCCCAATTTTGCCGGGGCGAAACAGGTTGCCGAGCGCCGGCTTGCGCACCCACTGTTCGATCGCGTCAAACGCGGTCAACCCCGATGCGCCACACTCGCTTGGAAGCGACGAGGAGAAGGATCACGGTGTTTGTCCCCACACCTTGGTTGCTTGGCGGTTGCAAATGCTTTGACCCAGTGAAGATCCCGGTCACTAGGTTGCGCGACCTCGGGTCCTCGTTCCACGAGCCAAGTGCGTCGAGATTGACGTCAAGTGGGCTGAATGAGTTCAACTAGGATAAGGAACCATGGTGAGTAGATCTCTGAGCTGCCCTGGAAAGGTGACCCTATGCCTGGTGACATTTGCATTTGTTGCCGTCTATCAACGAAGCCTAGCGGAAACCCGCGCTTTGCATTGGGATACGTTCGTCGATCGCTTCGTGGAGGATTACTTCGTCGCCCACCCCGACTTTGCCGTGCGCGCTGGCCGCCACGAGTTCGACGGCAAGCTGCCCGATTGGAGCCGTGCAGGGCTGGCAAAGGAGGCCGAGCGCCTAGGGTCGAATCGCAAGCGGGCGTTGGAGTTCGACCCCGCCAAACTAGATAAGCAGCAACGCTTCGAGCGTGATTACCTGATTGCTGTGATCGAGCGCGATCTCTTCTGGCTAACATCGGCGCGCTGGCCGTTTAAGAATCCCATGGCCTATGCAAGTGCCCTGGATCCCAACGTCTATGTGGCCCGCGCGTATGCGCCGCTCGATGCACGCATGCGGGCGTATATCGATTACGCCAAGGCCGTGCCCAATGCAGTTAAGCAGATCCGCAGCAATCTGCGCACACCGCTTCCCCACACCTACGTGGATATCGGCAAGAAGTTCTTCGGGGGGCTCGCCGCCTATTACCAAGAGGATGTTCCAAAAGTATTCGCCGGGGTGCACGATGCGGCGCTACAGACCGAATTTCGGGCTGCGAATGCGCAAGCGATGCGGGTCCTGAAGGAACTGACGCAATGGTTCGAGGCACAGCGTGCGCAGGCCACAGATGACTTTGCCTTAGGCGCCGACCTCTTTGCTCAGATGCTGAGAGACACCGAAAGAGTGGAGGTGTCCATCGACCGGCTGGAGAAGATCGGTCGTGAAGACGTCGATCGTAACCTCCGCGCCCTGCGTCAGGCGTGTGCAAGCTTCTCGCAAAAAACCATTCAGGAGTGCATCGCTGCCGTACAGACAGACAAGCCGAAAAACGGGGCCGTCGACGGCGCACGCCAGCAGCTCCCCGAGCTCAAACGATTCGTGCGGGCCAAGGGCCTGGTCACCATCCCGGGTCCCGAGGAGGCGGAGGTCGACGAATCACCCCCTTATCATCGCTGGAATCCTGCCTATATCGATATCCCGGGTGCTTTCGATAAGGGGCTGCCAGCCGTCTACTATGTCGCCCCGCCGGATCCCGCGTGGTCCAAAGCGGAACGCGAGGCCTACATCCCGGGTAAGGCCACCCTTCTATTCATCTCGGTCCACGAGGTATGGCCAGGGCATTTCCTGCAGTCTCTGCACGCGCGCCGCTTGCAGTCTAAGCTCGGGCAGTTGTTCGTGAGCTACGGCTTTGCCGAGGGATGGGCGCACTATACCGAGGAGCTGATGTGGGAGACTGGGCTGGGTGAGGGTGATCCGATGATCCACGCCGGCCAATTGCTTGACGCCCTGAGGCGAGACGTGCGTTTTCTCTCCGCGCTCGGGTTGCATACGGGGGGCATGACGTTGAAAGAATCGGAACAGATGTTTCGCGAACTCGCTTATCAGGACCCCGGCAATACCAGGCAACAGGCGGCACGCGGCACCTTCGATCCGGCCTATCTAAACTACACCCTGGGAAAATTGATGATCCGGAAGCTGCGCGAGGAATGGACCGCATCCCGTGGCGGACGCAAGGCCTGGCGGGCCTTTCATGACACATTCCTCTCTTATGGTGGACCGCCGATTCCGCTCGTTCGGAAGGCCATGCTCGGGCCCAATGCCGGGCCACCCCTCTGATGGGGACTTAGGCTTAAGCCGGCAATGCCCCCCGCTTCTGTCGAATCTGCGGGGATTTGGCGGTCGGATCTGGTTTAACCCGACTTAGCCGATTCGGGGGGTATGAAGATCCTAAGTGCTTGATATAGCGCATAGTGACCTCAATAGGTCTGCACTACACGGC
>JALZJW010000252.1 GCA_030859565.1 Pseudomonadota bacterium | reverse complement strand
CCGGCACGTCCCGACTCGCAGGCGCTAAGGGTTACGAGGGCAGCTTTCAAGTTCAGGCGCATGGCGTCGGCGGCCGTAAGCCAGCCATCGTGTAGCTTCAACGCCGAAAACATCGGATTGTCGGTGCGGAACAGCCCATGGCACGCCAGATGGAGCACGCTTCGGTCCTGCGCTCTGGTGTGAAGCGCGGACAGGGTAGCCCGTTCATCCTTACGTAGCTCGGCATCGGTAAAGTGGCGCGCGACGGCGTGGGCTTCGCCGGTTACGGCCGGTATCAGCGGATCTGCCACGCTCATCACCAAAGCGTTCTCTAGAGAACGCGACGCTCTGTCCTGGCAGAGTGCGTAGACCCTCGCGCTGGGAGCATACGAGATCTCGAACCGCTCCAGCAAGTACAGCCGCCCGTCGAAAAGGGCCTGGAACGGCACCTGGTGCAGGGGCCCATGGGGCACGATTGCAAGCTTTCGCGCGGCGCCTGTGTCGTCAGCCGAAGCGTCGGTTACCTCATCCAAGATGTTCTCGACCGGCTCTACAAGTTGGCGGTACAACTCAACAAGGATGCGCTGCGTCGAACGTTCGAGAAGCCGCATGTTCCGGCCGGCGAACTCACTCCCCGCGCAGAACCGGTACCACTGCGCGTTTAGCTTATGTAACAGCTGCTGTACCTGCGTGACCGACCCGAGATGTCGCACGACTCGGATATGCGCCTGCGAACCGATGAACGCCATGACCTCGTCACCGATGACGTGGTAGGCCAGCAGCGTGACGTCTTGTGGGACCTGCTCCCGGATGTCCTCGAGCGCCAAGGGGTCAGCGAACGGATCCCGTACCTCCGAGACGACCTCGACCTGCAGTCGCAGGCGGCTGATCTCTTGCTCCAGATCGGTGGCCCGCGCTTGCAGATCCGAATGTGAAGTACCGTCATCTCTACCATTGGCGCCGAGTAATCGGTTGTAGACGGCGTTGAGGTCGGCTTGCAGACCCTGCAGTCGATCCCCCAGTTCGGAATCCGCCGACGTTTTCGGTCCCTCTTCCGATACGCCGGCCAGCAGATCCACCAATGCGCGGGATTTGGCCCGCTCGGCGACGGCAAAAGCGCGCCAAACGTTCTCTCTATCTTCCCGAGCGAGATACAGCTGCAAGAGATCTTCGTAAGTGGCGGTCTTGTCCCGCAAAAAGGAGGCGCGCATCGCGTCCTGGGTAACGGTGCCACGCAGGCGTTCGAGCTCGTCTATCGCCGTCTCGAGCAGGTCCTGTGCCTCGTCGTCGCGTCCTTGCAGCAAGCGCAAACGACCGAGCCGCTCGTTCAGCCGGTAGTGCAGCTGCGGCAATGCCAGTCGGTCGGCCAGCCGCCGCGCCTCCTGGAGATGTTGTTCAACCGCGGTCACGTTCGGCAGGAGCAGGTCGGCAAGGCGCAGATGAGCATAAAGCAGCTGCACCGGCCAGTCGTTTCCGGAAACAAGATCCAGCGCCCCGTACGCCGTTGCCAAGGCGGTCGCCTGCTCTCCACGGGCCGCAAGCAATGACGCACGTTCCAGCATGACGCCGGAGAGCAGCGGTGCGTTACCGGCTTCGTTAAACAGAGTCGCGGCTTCGTCCAGCGTTTCCTCGGCCTGCTCGAATTGTGAATGGGCGATCAGCGCCGAACCCGCACCCCACAGCACCAGTGCCCTGTCATGGGTCATTCCCGCCTCGCTCAGTAGACCATCTGCCTCCCGGTAGGTCGCCAATGCCTCGGAATAAAGGTTGAGAGACAAATATGCATCAGCCGTATCACGCAGGAGAAGATATTTGTCCGCTCGTGCATCGAGGGACTCAAGAATGGGACGTGTCTGCTCGAACGCATCCAGGCTGCGCTTGTAGTTGCCGAGCTGCAGATGGGCCTGCCCAATGTTAGCGAGGGCTTTGGCATACGTGAAGCTGAGACCAGCCTTCTCGAATATGGCAGCGGCAGCCTCGTGAGCGGCTAATGCCTCATCGCCCTTGCCGAGGTACAAGAAAATGGCACCCCGATTGGTGCTGACCTCGCCGATGCTCTCGATCATACCGAGTGCGCGATATCGTTTCTCGGCCACCGCGTACGCGTGGAGGGCTTCTTCGTATCTACCCATATACTCTAAGCAGCCACCGCGGTTGTGATGTACGAGTGCGGTCAGCAAGTCTACCTGGCGTTGCGTCGGTTCTACCTCAAACGCACCGTTGCCACCCAAAGTATTCAAGACGAACTGACCGGTTTCGAGAGTCTCTTGATAACGTCCCAACTCAAGGAGCGCGGCCATCTTTCCAACGTTGGTGCGTAAGGCCTCCAGATTCATCCCGAGAGCAACGTATCCATCGTGAGCTGCCTCAGTAAGACGGAGGTACGCGTCGAACTCTCCGTGTATACCGTGTATCTGGGCTTGGGCGTAGTCCGCACGCGGCACGACGGCGGGGGCATGTGCCTTATCCGCCATCTCGGCGCAACGTTTGATCAGGTTCTGAGCTTTGCTTGGATCGCTGTTAACCAGCTCGTCCGCGACATCGAGCAACCGGTTCAGGCCATGCTCCTCCAGCAATCCCGCGGCCAGAAGAAAGGAGACTTGTTGCTCGAGCGTCGGCAGGGACAGCAGGTAGTCTACGATCTCGGGAGTAACCTTGTCGCCGAAGGGGAAGCGCACGGCTAGGGGCTGAGTTCGACGGAAGAGATCAGGATCTCGACTCGCTCACCGCTCACCAGGATCTGGTACGCGCCTGATGGCACTGCGACGAAGGCGAACTCGCCCAGCTCGTCGGTTGTGGATAGGCCCACCTCGTCGGTGCCACTCAAGAGCTGGACGCTAAAGGACGCGGGGTCCTCATCGTCGGCGGGGAAGACCTGGCCGTCGATATCCAGGTGTCCGTTGCGGTGGCGCGGCCTGAAGTTCAGGGCTATGTCGGCCGCGTCCGTGGTGTAGACGAGCTGCTTTTGCTCCTCCTGCCCGCCCCCGGACCGCGTA
>JALZJW010000251.1 GCA_030859565.1 Pseudomonadota bacterium | reverse complement strand
GTATTACGCGAGCTACGACCGTCACTCAACCGTTTGATTGGGCGGTGGTCTTCGAAGGGGTCGGCAGCGCCCGGTTAATCGAGGCTGAGGACAAGGCTCAGTTTGAAGCTCCGGAGGAAGGTTATCAATCCACGCTGCGATATCATATGGACGCGACTGATCCCCGATGGCGTTCCCAGCTTCAGAAAACCTTCTTCGTGCAAAGCCGGGACGGAAAGCTGTATGCGCGAGTCAACGCGGATGTGCTGGTAAAATACAATGATCAGGCTGCAATCGACGTGCGCGTTTACGTCAACCCAAGCGGCTCGCGGAACCTGGAGCCAGGCGTGACGGCGCAAGCTTCGGATCGCTAGCTCCTCTTCCCACCCGCGCCTGTGTTTCCATTATTCACGACTGACCAGCTCCGTTCCTCTTCGCCGGATGACTCCTTCCCACCTGATGAGGATGAGGTGAAGAAATGCGTGGTCTTTGTCCACGGATGGAACGTGGATTACAACAGCGCGATCAGCTTCTCAGAAACTCTTTTCAAGCGTCTTTGGTGGCAGGGCTACAAAGGTCGCTATTGCTCCTTCCGCTGGCCAACCCTCACCGGCGCCAGCAGCTATAACACCAGTGAGTATCGCGGGTGGAAATACGGGCCGGCTCTTACACAGTATGTAGCCAGCTTGCCGAGTGACTATCGCAAAAACGTTGCCGCGCACAGCATGGGCAACATTGTCACTGGTTCGGCTCTGCTATCAGGAATGGCCATCGAGAACTATGCCTTGATGCAGGCAGCGGTCCCGGCGGGATGTTACGACGAAAGTGGTGACCAGACAACCGGAGGAATCAACGGTTATGCGCGGTTCTGGAGCGTAGAAGCGAACAAGCCAACACCCGATTTCGCGGATCCGGATTTGGGCTATCGCGGCACGCTGAAAGGGGTCAGCGGGAACTTGGTCAACTTTCATAACAGCCTCGATTTTGCGCTGGCTACCGGGAGGACGTATGGTCTGGAAACGAACTGGGAGGCGAACCAGCAAGACTACAAACCGGACAGCCTTGCCTTTCCCTTTAGGTACTACGTCTATGAGCCATCGGCTGCCGTTCAACAGCGCGGACGGCTTACCGATGGCGGTAATCCTCCCTCGATCATCCGCTATATCACACAACACCACGAGATGATGGCTTTCGTCGCGCGACCCCGATCCAAGGCTGTGGGTGCGGACGGGGCGACCCGCGGAAGCGTTGGAAGTGACGTCGATCTGCGGGATGAGGAATACGGGTTTACCAGCGCCGATTACGACCACAGCGGCCAGTTTAATCGGCGTATCCAAGTGCTTTCCGACTTTTACCGCACGCTGGGCACCAGGCTTGGCCTTCTTGAAGCTCAATAATGAATCGTCCCGCAATCGTCGCCGGTGCCATTTTCCTCATCGTTGCTGTCCTTCTTGCGCTGTTCTTTCGGGGAATGAACAGGAGCCTCAACAGGGCGACTGGACCTGCAGCAGAGAGGTCTACTAGCAGTTACATGCGTGCGCCAGCTGCGGCGTCGGTGCGATCGGCACTCCCGGCGCCTGGTGCCCAACAGCCGGGCGGGCCTTACGAGCCAACTGATCTGCGCTGGCAATGGTGGAATGAGCAAAGGCGGATCGATCCAACATTTGAGTGGAAAATGCCAATCAGCTTTTACGGTGTAGTGATTGATGAAAGCGGCAATCCAGTGGAAGCCGCACGCGTCAGGTTCCAGTGGAATGACGCTTCTCCTGCCGGGACGGCGTATGCGGAAACGGCGAGCGACGCACGCGGCCGTTTCTCACTTGGAGGTGTTCACGGTAAGGTTTTACAGGTCAAGGTTACTAAGGAAGGCTACCGCGCCTTAAAACACCGAACTGACTTCGAGTACGCCGCCTTCTTCGAAAGGAACTATCATCGTCCCGAACCTGACAATCCTGTTATCTTCCGGCTGCGAAAAATGGGGGTGCCAGAGCAGCTCATCACTCGACAAACACTCTACGGAGTAAAACCCGATGGCACGCGAAATTACATTAATTTAATGACTGGAGCGAAGAAAGCTGGCGACCCGCCGGTTGGAGACCTTGCGGTGAGTATTACGCGAGCTACGACCGTCACTCAACCGTTTGATTGGGCGGTGGTCTTCGAAGGGGTCGGCAGCGCCCGGTTAATGAGGCGCTTTAAGGGGACGGAGAGATAGAGCGAGTGTTCAGTTGTGATGGACAGAACATGACTGCCAATGGGAGGGCGGTGAGCGCGAGAAGAACTGAGATCGACGCGAGGTTCATGAATCGGCTTGTGCTCACAATGATCCGCTGATCGAGGCGTCTCTTTGATCCGACTCTCTATCACATCGGGACGCTGCTGATCGTGCCGAAAGCGGGTTTCAAGGAAGGAGTTTTCGAATTCGCCGGCGACGACGGCCGGCTGCGGTTTGCCACCCACGGAGGTGTTTATGCAGCGTTTTAGCCTGACAAACCTTGGCGGAGCTAGCCAGCGCGTGGCAGTGCTCCGCCTGATCAGGACTTGATCACTCCACAAGAAGCGGGAGAGTGGCCGCGTGCCGAGGCCGACCAGCGAGAGGTTCCGCGGCGTTGCGCCGTTTAATTTGATCTGTGGCGCAGGACCGACGCGGTGCGATCTCCGCTTCGCGTAATCAGATTCTCTGAAAGGTTTCTTGACGTTCCTCAACATACCGTTGAGTTGTATCGCCCCGCCGGCCCCCCAGCGCCACCACATCGCTGGTTCTCGAACTCCCCTGAACCCCGCCCCAAGGAGCATTCCCTTCCCTATCGAACTCCCCTTATGAAATCACGTCCCTTTCTCACCTTCGGCTTCCGCCTTCGGCCTTACCCTCGCCACCCCGAGTGGCTACGTCGATCCCGATGAGAGCTCCGAAGGCTTCACTCACGGCGGCGACGTGAATTGCGCCACGGGAGGCATCGGCCCCGAAACGATCAGCGGCACCGGCGGTGGCCAGGGTGGGTATCACTTC
>JALZJW010000250.1 GCA_030859565.1 Pseudomonadota bacterium | reverse complement strand
CGCGAACACGGCGACGCTTGGTATCTCGCCCGCTTCGATGGGCGGGCTCTGCCCAATCCGCCAACTCGCGCCACCGTCTGCTGATGTGAGCAGCGTTCCATTTGAAGCGACGGCCACCCCACGCGTTCCGTCATCGTTTAGATCAAGCCACATCAAATCCGGCACTAAGGGTTGCTTGACCGCTTCCCATTTCGCTTGCCTGTCAAATGTTTCCTCAACTTGAATCGGAGGTGTTTCCGGGTGCTTGAACAGGCGCGGGCCGAACACCCACACGGACATGACGAGTGCGCCAACGGCGAGCGGCCAAGACTTCAGCCAGCGTTGTTTCAGTCGTTCGCCGAGCGGTACGTCCGGTTGTTCCGAGTTAACGTTGTCTTCGTTTTCCATCTTTTGCCTTCGCGGGTTAACTTCCGCATTCACTCCCACGGCATCCGCCCGTCGGCTGTCCTAATTGGTACAAGTGTTGAATCTTCCTGATCCACGCTCCGAATGATGCCTCGCCGATTGTCGCCGGCATGACGTGAAAGTGCGGCGGATCACGTCTCCCTAACCAAATGAAATCGTGCGTTCCCATGATCTGTACGATGCGCCCCGCATCACGTCGACTGCTCATTCCCGAGACATCGACCGCGCTTCCCGCCTCATGTGGTGAACTGCCGGGACGCGCCTTCAAGTTCGGGCCGGGGTTGACGTTTCTTTGTTGGCAGGTCGTCCGTAAAGCCCAAGTGAAGCTGAGAGGCGCTAACCCTTCCTCGGCCAGGTGGTTGATAGCTCCGATCATTCGACGGGCCACCCTGCGATCCAGCGCGGGCGTCTTGCCGCCGCCGACTCCGTTCAATCGCACGCAGACCAACTCCGCGCTCCCGCTGTCCAGCTCTTCAATGTTGTTTGCTTTCGTGTGGCTTTGCCCGTCGTGCCCGAGCGGAATGTTGGGTCGATTGCCGTTGATGTGAGCGATGCTTCCCTGCCCTTGTGTGCCCGCGCCAATGGTGCCGTTCGTTACTCCTACCCACAGGAAAACTACTAAGCCGAAGTACAGGACGATGACAACCAGCAGACAGATCAGCACCATTAACAGTATGCCGCCGCGCTCGTTGCTGATAGCGACGGCCACCACTCTAGAACCCGCAATGCTTCGGTTGCTACGGAGCCGTTTCATCAATAGTACAAATCCGTTCCAGGCGAATAGTGAGGGCAACGTCCAGCCCTTCGCTGACTTTTTCGAGCGGATTTAACAGACTACCTTCCGCATCTTTAGCAATAACGATTCGACGTGAATCGGGTGGGTTCTTGATACGTCCCCTTAATTCTTCAAACGTCATTTTTTAATTTCACATCCCCACCACAAAAGTGAACACCGTACCCTCTTTAGCAACTACCTCGCGCGAATAACTATTCAAGGCCCCCCCGCGCTCCGCCATCGCTTGCTCTGCCTCAATCGCTACTCTACCGCCGAGCGCGCCCATGCTGCCCGAGGCCATCCGTGCCGCACCTCGCAACCCCCTCGCGACTAAGTTCGGCCCGCCCCGCTGACCTTTGATCTCTCCGCGTATCCCCGGCCGCCCGTCCGCGCCTAACACCGACCCCTGCACCTCAATCGCTCTGCTGCCGACAACCAACACGCCGCTGCGCGAGGTGTTGAGCGTCAACCGCCCGTGAAACTCGTCAGCCGCAAATGGCAATCTGCCTTGCGTGCCGGCAGGAATAACGATCTTGCCCGCCGCGTCCCGCACCGGAGTTGTCACCACCACCTTGACAAAGGATGCTAGTCCGCTCGCCGCCGGTCGTAGCAACCGCATCGCTATCTCCGTGCCCACGGGTAGTGGTGAATTGCTCGTTGAGTCTTGGTCGCCTTCCGGCTCCTCAGTCTTGCCTGTCATAGGGAGGGGATCTCCCGCCACTCCCTGTGACAGCCCCGAAGGCTTTGCCCCCACCGGCGCACCGGGGTTTCCTTCATGAAGCTGCGCACCGAACTTGCTATCTGCTTGGTAGGCAAACGGTGAAGCATCTTCTTCCTTGATTGCCCTCTCAGCCACGGGCGCGTGGGGAGCTGCTGTCTCGCTCGGCACGTAAGGTCTCAAGGGCGGGGCAGAGTACGTTGGCGGCGCCGTGGAGGGGCCGAACGGTGTTCCCTGCGGCGAGGCTTGCGGGTATGCGCCACCTAAAGGCGGGACGTTGCCGGGTGCTACTTCGGGCGGACCTGTCCGGTCACTCCCGATCCCGATGCTGCTCCGGCGCGGCGTCGGTGTTGCCTGTGCTACGTCTTTCCTCTTCCCCGTGGCTGATTGTGGTTGTGCGTACCATGCCCACAGAAAGACTATGGCGCCAACGATGATGCAAACCGTGAGCGCGAGATTGCGATTCGTGCGCCCGTGCGGTTTGAGCTTGTGCCGCAACCAGTTAGCGGCCGTCGGTCTAGACTCCTGCGCTTCTTGTGGTGTGGGTGCTTGCCGGGGCGCGCGCGGCTCTTCAACTCGTTGATCCATCATTCTGCACCCCCGGTTTTAATCGTACCGCCCGTCACATGGAATACTATGCTGTCGGTTGCTTTCGCCCCGCTTACCCACAGGCTGACACGCGCCGACTTATCTGGAAAGATGTCACCGTTCGGCGCGTGCATCAACGTTCTGCCTTCGCCGCTGACGCTGACGCCGTCCAACTTCCTTGGCACCTTCCCCGTGTTCCGCAACTCATAGACGAGCCACGTGGCGCCCTCCGCCTCAACCCTCGCCAGTTGCTGCAACCTCATGCCTGCCGTGTTGATGGCGCGCCCCTTCTTTCCCTTGAGTGGAAGCTTTGCCATACTCGCCAGCGCCGCGACGCGTCCCTGCTCCGCCCCCTCACTCCTCGCTTCGGTCGCGCGCTGCTCGGCTCTTACCCGTGCCGACTCCGCCCCCGCGACTTGGTTCCGCGCGCGCTCCACATCGCTCAATAACTCTGTCACCTTCTCTTCGAGTTTCCGCTTCGCCGCCTCCGCCGCTGATGTCCTGATATGCACCTCG
>JALZJW010000249.1 GCA_030859565.1 Pseudomonadota bacterium | reverse complement strand
CGCTTCATGGCTCCGATCATGGAGAGATCGGTAGGGTTGAAAAGGTCGTCGAAGCGACTGAGGAAGCGGAAGGTTACCTGCTTGTGCCGCGCGGGCTGATTTTTAAGAGCGACATTCATATCCCGTTGGATGCTGTGGTCAAGCGTAGCGGCACGGATGTCTTCATCAACATCCCGAAGCTGATAATTGCAACGATGCCGTGGGGCGAACCTCCTTCACGGACTGATCGGCGGACAAAGCTCGGTCCTCGTGCTAAGGAGGTAGGCAAGCTGTACGGCTCACGCTCCCCATCGCTTCGTGAGTGATTAGTCCGGGGTGATGTCTGCTAAGAAGTGATGAGGCGAAAGATAGTGACGGCGCGGTTGCTGTTCTTGAACCTTCAATCGAGACCACAGCGAACCGCGCGGCGCGGCGAAGATTGAAACTCAAAGACGAGTTTTTGCTCGCGCTCGCGCCGACCGTGACGGTGCTCGGAGAGTGGGGAAAAAGTGGGGGAGATACTCACCGCCTGAGTGCGCATCGGGTTATCACAGTAGGCCACTCTTTTCGTAAAGCTTCATCCTTCAAACAGTTGCGAATGGAATACCGAAGCTCAAGCCCATTGATGCCATTAGATCTCCCCCGGTTTTTTCCGCTCTCCTGGAAGGGAAGTCCAAAGCGGTTAGCGCGAGCGATGCCACCACGATCAACGTGACTGAGAAAGCGAAGGAGGTGTTCACAGAAAAAGAGGCGCAGGAATACCTACAACTGTCGCTCAAGACGCTCTACAACCTGCGCGAGAGCGGCAAGTTCTCCTTCGTGCGGATCGGGAGCAAGGTGCGCTACCGCAAGCGCGATCTTGATGAATATGTCGAATCACAACTGCGGCCGGAGAAGAAGGTTGATAGAAGCAGCAGAGCCGGGTAATCTCCTCTCTACCCGGCCCCGCCGCACATTCCTTTTGTTGCTGCCGCAAGCCGTGACTCTCTCCAGCAGCAAGCAGGGGAGAGGGAAGGCGGCGCGGACTCTATCACCGGAGAGTTAGTGGGAGGAAGTTACCACGCTTCCCGCGACGTCCTCCTCAAAGCTCTGTGCCTCATCGAGCAACCTCGCGACCGTCGCAACCAAGTCGTAGATCCCCAACGGTTTTGTTAAGCAGCCCTGTGCGCTGACGCTTACCGCCCATTGTTGATTTAGCCCGTGATCCTCACTAGCGAAGAAGAGGATCGGGGTGTGTGGATCGAACCGGCGGATCGCGCGGCACAGTTCCAGCCCCGTCCCATCCGGGAGCACATAGTCCAGTATGATGAGGTTGAAGTGCTCGCTCTGAACCTGCCACAAGCCGTCAGCGAGGGTGCTCGATAGCGCCACCTCATAGCCTGCTTGCTCAAGCAGGCCGCTAATCACATCCTGGACAAGATTGTCGTCCTCGTCATTGAGGATGCGCGGTTTCATTGGCTGCAGCGCCGTCCGCATTGTACAGCTGATGTCGGCATCAAGATCTCTCTCGCGGTGTTAGTTTGAGCGTTCTGCTTTGCGTAGTTGCTCCACCATGTCGGCGGCGCGCACTGCAACTCGCTTCAAGGCAGAATCTGATTGGGTGCCGTGTTGGCATTAACCCTAATAAGCAGCAGCCCCGCCGAACTCTTAACAAAACGAAACCGACACGTCTTCACCCCGCGTCGGTTTCTACTCCCAATCTGAAGAAATTGAACGATAGCGCCTCACTGCGGCTACTGCCGTTCAAGCTAAGCGCTAATCAACTACCCGTCCTCTAACGCGCGGCCGCGGGGCCTGCGGCTCAGTCGGCGGATCGTTCAAGAAGCCGAACACCGGGCAGTTGACGACGCTGTTATTGGATCCGAGCGGAACGCCGCCGGGACTTGTCACCAATCCTCTGACCGCCAGCTGACGGATTTGGTTCGCGTCCGTCTGTGCCACGTTCAGCCCCCTGGCCACTGCCAACGGGCTCCAGACGGCGAGCCGCGTGTCCCACATCGGCGTGTAGAGGCGGGCCAGGCGTGGGTCGCGTAGCGTCGGGAAGGAATCGAGCACGTTGTGCGAATCGCCGCCAATGCGTAGGGCCTCGAGCAGAGCCGTGTTCAGCAGGTTCGCTTCCTGCGGCAGCAAGCCGTCGATGACAACATGCCGCAGCCCCTGCGCCGGCGGGCTCGTCGGCCCGGTCTGGCCGTTGGTGAAGGCAAAGATGGCGGAGCGTGTGCCATCCGGATGCTCACTGCCGTTCTGGAAGGGCAACAAGCCTTGTGCCGGCACGAAGGTCCCTCGCTCCAACACGGCTCCGAGCGCGGAGGTGGCCCCGAAGGTGAAATAGAAGATGTCCTTGCCGTGGGAGAAGGCACGGATAAAGAGCAGGTCAACGGTTCTATTACCCGTGTCGATGCTCATCACGCGATCATTCGTGTTGGTGTGTTCCAAGACATCGAAGGGGCCATCGCCGACCGCCACCATCGGAGCATTGTAGACGGCGGTGGTGCCCTGGATGCGGACAAGGTCGGTGTATTTTCTATCGCCGATGGCGCCAGGCTGAGCCTCTAGCGGCGGGAAGGCCATCGGGCCAGGGACGTAGATGCGCGCCGGACTAAAGTCGATCATCCCGTTGAACTCGACTTCGGCACGACCTAAAACACTGTCGCTGGACCTGACTTCCTGCACACAGCCGGGGCAGCCGTTGGTTGCGTTGGCGAGCCTGGGGGCGAAGTTGATCCCGAGCTCACGCGCCAGGCCTTCGTCGGAAACGTCCATGATGACGTACCAGACGGTCGTACCGCCCACGCTGCCTTTGAACAGTGGAACCCGGGCGATGTTTCTGTTGAGGTCGACATGTAGGACGCTCTGCATCGTTAGCTTATTCGCAGATAAGTCGCCTCTCACCTGCTCGCCGTCTTGGGCGAAGGCCGGCGTGTTCATCAAGCCGACAAGCAGCACCACAATAAGGACGTGGCGCGAAATCATACGGCGTAACATATTTTTCTTCTCCTCTGTAACTTGTTGAGTGATAGACCGACCCGATTTATCAACAGGTGGTGACCTGACGTGGCGCAGAGAACGCTTACATCTGATCACCACAATAC
>JALZJW010000248.1 GCA_030859565.1 Pseudomonadota bacterium | reverse complement strand
CGTAGTCCCGAGGCACTCCCCAGACCTACCCGTGGACCCAATGCCCGATGAAGCTGAGCCGATGCCGTGTAACGGACATTCTATGACAGGTCTGGCTTACCCCACAGGTGGTTGATCCCGGAATGCCGGAACACACGAATCGATACACCCTGGCCATGCCCTCCAGCATACTTGCTTTTCGATAAATCAAGTGTGAAAGATCGGTATGGGAAACAGCCAGGGGTACCTAAGAGAAAAAAGGGGGCTTGACAAAGCTATGACAGGGCGGAGCAGTCTTATGCCGCCGAGGCCAGTGGGAGCCTCGGCTCCGGCGGTACCATCGATCGATGCGGCGGCCTAATCGCCGAAGGCTTGTCAGTCGAGAATACCGTGCGGGGTCAGCCATCCCGTGGGGTACGCGATCATCAAGAGCACGAAAAGCCCTATCGATAATGCCACCCGCAGCGTGAGCGCGCGTACGGTCCCATCCCGAGCGCTCCCCGCCTCGAATCAAGCGCATCAGCGCAACGCCCAGGCTGATTAACACGGCGAATAGACCGCCGATGACTAGAAGTTTAACCAGCACGCCCGAGATGAATCGCGGGGTTCATAGCGGCACGGTTTGTCGCTCTAGCACGGTCCGTACAACCTCGCTTAGGAGCGGGGGGACGGTATTCTTCTCCCCCGGCCGAAGGTAAGGGATCCTCGCGAGCAACGGTGCCTCGATGAAACGTTCTAAGCTAGTCACGGTGGCCTCTACATACCTGTAATCCACGTCCACTTGGTTGGCAACCCAACCGAGCATTTTTACCTCGTCTCTCTCGATCGCCTCGACGGTCAGCAGTGCATGATTAATACATCCAAGCCGCACGCCGACGACGAGTAACGCGGGAAGGCCTAAGTACCGCACCAGCGTGGACACGAAAGCCTGGTGATTGAGAGGTACGCGCCAGCCACCAATGCCTTCCACGACCACGCAATCCACCTGCTGGAGAAGCTGGCGATAAACGTCGTTCACCGCCCCCAGCGAAATCTCCATATCCACGGTAGTGGCGGCGAGGTGCGGCGCCACGGGAGGTTCGAAGGCGTAGGGGTTAACGCTGGCGTAAGGCAAGGGCACGCTCGATCGCTCTAATAGCGCGAGCCCATCCGCGTTTTTGAGTCCATCGACCGTGCGTACGCAGCCCGTCGCGATCGGTTTCATGCCCGCTACGCGCAGTCCAGCCTCCTTCAATCCGTCGATAAGAGCAAGCGCGACCATGGTCTTGCCCACCCCGGTATCGGTTCCGGTGACGAAAAGCCCCTCTCGCATAGCCGGCCTGGACGCGCCCTTTTTGCCGTAGTCAGTGCGGTAAACGCACCTTGATCGCGCTTCTAAGCTGCTCGATGGGAAACGCCGCGACCGTGCTTCCGTCCTGCGCCCGTACCCCGGCTTCCGGTACCCACGCATGCCCATAAACGACTTCGAAGGTCGCCGGTAGCACGCCGTCGCAGCGGAAGCGTTCGTATTCGTTCACGAGCGCCGTCAATTCACCTTTCCCGGTGAGACCGCGATGGCGGCCTTGCGCCGCGTTGACCGCCCCGATTGTTTTCAGATCCCGCATCAGCGCATAGGCATCGGGGTAGGTCATCGTGAAGCGCTCGACGTCCAGCACCGGGCCACTGAAACCGGCGCGAATGAGCGCATCACCGATGTCATGCATATCGGCGAATACATGCACATGAATTCGGCTATCTACCTTTGCCCAACTTGCCCGTAACTCGCTGAGCGTATCCGGCCCGAAGGTCGAAAACATCAAGAGCCCTTGGGTAGTCAGAACCCGGCGGAATTCTTCGAGTACCCGGTCGAGATCGTTGCACCATTGCAGCGAGAGATTGGAAAACGCGAGGTCGATACTTTCCGCGGCTAAGGGAAGGCGTTCCACATCGCCGCAAAGATAAACCTGGCGCGATAAGAAACCCGGTGCATGCCTCCGTGCCTGCCGCAGCATTCCATGGGCAATATCGAAGGCCACAAGCGCCTCGGGCCGATAGGTCCGGCGCAATAAGGCCGTGGCGTAACCCGTGCCAGCGCCCGCATCCAGCACCCTCCTGGGAGTGATCTTTACTAGCGCTAGACGCTCCAGCATGCGCATGGCCACGGTCTGCTGGAGCACGGCATGCCGGTCATAGCTCGGCGCCGCGCGGTTAAACGCGGCCGCCAAACGCTTTTTATCGAGCCGATAGGGGTCCGGAAAGCTTGTTGGCATCAAAAGACTCTCGCAACACCCGCCGGGTCTCGTGTTGATGCGAGATAAAAGGCGCATGCCCCGCACCAGCGATGACATACTTGCATAAACGCGGAGACAGGCGCATCAGGGGATCGGCAACATGGACCGGAATCAAGGGATCGCAGTTTCCTAGTATAGCTAAAACGGGGCCTCCATCCTGCTAAGGGCACTAAAAAGACTTCATACTCCTGCGTTAACTACCCGATGAATTCGTCCCGGATCGAACCAGTGAATCCCCACCCGTTAACGAAGACCAGCGGGAGACCCTGTCCTCGCCGTTCTATGAAACAGCGCATGGGATCTCGGTGAGCGCCGCCAGTAACCCGTCGATATGCGCCGGCGTGTGGTTTGCCGTGAGGGTGATCCGCAATCGGGCCGTACCCTGCGGCACCGTCGGTGGCCGGAATGCGACGACGTAGTACCCATTGCGCCGCAGCCATGCCGCCACCCCCAAGGTAGTGCGGCTGTGACCTAAAATGATCGGCTGGATCGGTGTACGCGAGTCACCAAGCTTGACCCCAAGGCGTCGCGCCCCAGCCCTGAAGTGTTCGATGAGCATCTGCAAATGCGTCCGACGCCACCCCTCGAGACGCAGCAACGCGAGACTTTCGCGCACCGCTTCGGCCATCGCTGGCGGCATGGCCGTAGTATAAATATAACTCCGGGCACGCTGAATGAGCGTTTCGATGAGCGGCTCCGAACCCGCTACAAACGCCCCAAATACGCCCAATGCCTTACCGCAGGTGGCCATGAGTATCGGCGCCTCACCAAGCCCAAGCCCGAGCTGATTCAAGGCGCCCGCCCCATCCACACCCAACACGCCGAACCCATGCGCGTCATCAACCACCAGCACCGCTTTGTGCCGCGCGCACAAGCTGGCGATTTCGACCAAAGGCGCGAGGTCGCCGTCCATGCTAAAAACGGCATC
>JALZJW010000247.1 GCA_030859565.1 Pseudomonadota bacterium | reverse complement strand
CCCGAGCGATGCGATCTATCTCCGACTCGCGATAGACCATGGTGTTGAAGGCCTGACGCTCGCCTCCCGCAAGTGTCCGAACGCCCCGCGGTTCCCCGTAGTAGACATCTCCGGTTAGCTCGCGCACAATGACGAGATCCAAGCCCTCGATCACCTCGGGCTTGAGCGAGGAAGAGTCAATCAACTCGCTATAAAGCTTCGCCGGGCGCAGATTTGCGAACACGTCCAAGCCGGCGCGCAGCCGAAGCAAGCCTCTCTCGGGCCGTAGCTTAGGGGATAAAGCGTCCCATTTCGGGCCGCCGACCGCGCCCAACAATACCGCGTCGGCTGCCCGCGCCTTGGCAAGTGTCTCCTCCGGCAGCGGATCCCCGGCCGCATCGACGGCTGCGCCCCCGATGAGCGCCTCTTCGATCTCGAATTCCGGGCCGGAATGAGACCGGAGCGCGCGTAACACCTTGACCGCCTGCGCTGTGATCTCGGGACCTATACCGTCACCCGGAAGGACCAGAATTTTCTTAAACATTACTTACCCAGCAATTTACTGTCCGGCTCCATAGAGCTTGATCAGCCGTTAGAACGACCCGGCGAGATCTCGGCACTCGCCAACACCGTTGGCCGGCATCTACGCATCACCTATACTTGGGTGCGCCCGGATCCCCAGCGCTTCCAGACACGAATGACCGTCGTAATACCTAATCCATTTTATCAAATTTATGCAGGGGCGACGTTACTGCGGGCGCGGAACCCTGGTTCATTGAGGTGTGACAATGGAAGAGCTAAAAAAGATCATTGATGCGGCTTACGAGAGGCGTCATCAATTAACCCCGGCGAGCGCACCGAATCCTTTGCGCGCTGCGGTCGCCGAGTGTATCCTCGCCTTGGATCAAGGACGGGCCAGGGTCGCCGAGAACAAGGACGGCCGCTGGATCGTCAACGAATGGCTGAAGAAAGCCGTGCTCCTCTACTTCAGGCTGGAGGAGAATCAGGTGCTGTACGGCGATTTCACGAATTTCTTCGATCGCGTTCCGGCCAAGTTTCATGGCTTCGATCGTGAACGCTTCTCCAGCGTTGGCGCCCGTGTCGTGCCACCCGCGACCGTGCGCTTTGGGAGTTATATCGCGCCGAACGTCGTCTTGATGCCGAGCTACGTGAACATCGGTGCCTATGTGGACAGCGGCACGATGGTCGATACCTGGGCCACGGTCGGTTCGTGCGCCCAGATCGGTAAGAACGTTCACCTGTCCGGAGGGGCCGGGATCGGTGGAGTGCTCGAACCGCTGCAATCCGCCCCTACCATTATCGAGGACGACTGCTTCATCGGGGCTCGATCCGAGATCGTCGAAGGTGTGATCGTGGGCGCGGGTTCGGTGATCTCGATGGGCGTTTATATCGGGCAGAGCACCAAGATTTATAACCGTGAAAACGGTGATGTGACTTACGGACGAATTCCGCCCGGTTCAGTCGTGGTGTCCGGAAATCTACCTTCGGCGGATCGACGTTATAGTTTATACTGCGCTGTTATAGTAAAACAGGTCGACGCAAAAACCCGCGCTAAGGTCGGGATAAACGAACTATTGCGCGATCTCTGATCTAGCGTGGCGTTGAAACTTGGAGCGGCTATGCCGCCGCAACGCCCGGTCCGGCTTGGTGCAAAGCCTCCGTCACAACCTCGGCGAGCGTTGTCGCCACCTGATTGACTTCACCCTCGTCCGGCCCTTCCACCATGACACGGATCAGCGCTTCGGTGCCTGACGGCCGCAACAGCACCCGCCCCCGATCTCTCAGCCGCTCTTCCGCATCCCGTACGGCGTGATGCACCGCCGGGACATTGCCGACATCCATTCGCCCGGCCATTCGCACGTTGATGAGCTTTTGCGGGTATTTCCTCATTCCTGATTTCAATGAATTTAACGGCTGGCCCGTAGCGACGAGGATTTCCAGCACTTGCAAGGCGGAAACGATTCCGTCACCGGTGGTCGTCATATCCAAACAGATGATATGGCCCGACGATTCGCCGCCGAGCGTCCACCCGCCCTCTTTCATCATCTCCAAGACATATCTGTCCCCCACCTTAGCCCGCTTTAAATCGAGACCGAGCGTTCGCAGTGCATGCTCAAGACCAAGGTTACTCATCTGCGTGCCGACCACGCTTCCGTTCAGTTTATTCCTCCGCTGACGCTCACGGGCAATAATAAAGAGCAACTCGTCGCCATCGACAACTTCGCCCTGGTGATCCACCATGATCACCCGATCGCCGTCACCGTCGAGAGCAATGCCGACATCGGCCCCCTGGGACATCACCTCGGCTTTAAGCGTCTCCGGTTTGGTTGCCCCATAGTGATCATTGATGTTAAGACCGTTCGGCGCCGCACCGATCGCAATGACCGTGGCCCCGAGCTCGTCGAAGACCTTGGGGGCAATGTTGTACGTGGCGCCGTGAGCGCAATCCACGACGATTTTAAGTCCGTTAAGATTGGCGCCGGTCCCGAATGTGCTCTTGCAAAACTCGATATACCGTCCTTCCGCGTCCTCAATGCGCTGCGCCCGGCCTAGCTTGCTCGAATCGACCGTCGCTAGCGGGCAATCCAGCGCCGCTTCGATGTCCGATTCGACGGCATCGGCAAGCTTCATACCGTCGCCGCCGAAAAACTTGATCCCATTGTCGTAATAGGGGTTGTGCGAGGCGCTTATGACGACTCCGGCTTGCGCCCGAAAAGTGCGCGTCAGATAGGCGATGGCGGGTGTGGGCATCGGGCCCAACAGCAGGATGTCGACACCGGCGGCCGAAAAACCCGCTTCTAATGCCGACTCGAACATGTATCCGGAGATCCGCGTGTCCTTGCCGATCAACACTCGGCTTGCGCCGCCTTTCCCGAGCACACGGCCCGCCGCCCAGCCGAGCTTCATGACAAAATCAGGTGTAATCGGCGCGCTACCCACCTTGCCGCGTATGCCATCGGTTCCAAAATACCGCCGTTCATGCCCCATCGCTGGTCCCCTCGCGTAAAAAAAGAACCCCCACTGAGGAAGCGGGGGTTCACCAGAACTTACTCTATTAAGCTTTCAATGCAAGCTTGCCGGCCCTCCGATCGCGCCGTCTGCTTTTTGGTCCCCGTTGTCAACCACTTGCGGCGTCTTGTCTTTCGGCGTGCCCTTACGCTCCTCTTCCGACCAGTCCTTGGGGGGACGTGGGATGCGGCCGGCCATGAGATCGTCAATCTGCGCGCTCTCGATGGTCTCGTACTTGATAAGCGTCTCCGCCATCTTGTGTAAGATGCCCACGT
>JALZJW010000246.1 GCA_030859565.1 Pseudomonadota bacterium | reverse complement strand
ATCGCGTCCAGAAATTCAAATCCTTTGTGTACGGAGCGGTGCGTTGGGTGGAGGACAGCTCGCCCCCGGCCTTGGAAGTGGAACTGCATCCACGGGCCAATGGCCAGGCGGTGTGCTCGGGCTGTGGGCGAAGGGGTCCCGGTTACGATAGGTTGCCGATGAGGCGTTTTGAGTTCGTGCCGCTGTGGGGCATGAAGGTGTTTTTCCTCTATGCACCGCGGCGTGTGGACTGCCCCTGTTGTGGCGTGAAGGTGGAGTGCCTGCCTTGGGCGATGGGCAAACATCCGCTGACCGAGGCCTATGCGTGGTTTTTGGCCCGTTGGGCGAAACGGCTCTCGTGGCGTGAGGTGGCCGAGGCCTTCCAGATGAGCTGGGAGGCGGTGTTCGGTGCAGTAGAGATGGCGGTCCTCTGGGGCCGGGCGCACGTAGATCTCTCGGGCATCCACAGCCTTGGTATCGATGAGCTGGCTTGGGGACGGGAGCATCGGTACCTGACCATGGTCTACCAAATTGACGCCCAGTGTAAGCGGCTGCTGTGGGTGAGCGAGAAACGCACGGTCAAGACGCTGTTGCGTTTCTTCCGTTGGTTGGGCAAGGAACGTAGCGCTGACCTGCGCTTCATCTGCTCGGATATGTGGAAACCCTATTTGAAGGTCATTGCCAAGAAGACGGGGCAGGCCATCCACGTGCTGGATCGCTTCCACATCATGGCGCATCTGAGCAAGGCGATCGATGAGGTGCGTGCCCAGGAAGCCCGGGCGCTCAAGGCCCAAGGCTATGACCCGGTGCTGACCAACACGCGCTGGCTCTTGCTCAAACGCCCCGAGAACCTCACCGAGAAGCAAGAGACTAGACTCTCCGATCTGCTGCGCTACAATCTGCGCACCGTGCGCAGCTACCTGCTCAAGGAGGACTTTCAATTTTTCTGGTGCTATCGCTCGTCGTATTGGGCCGGGCAATTCCTCGATCACTGGTGCACCCGTACGATGCGCTCGAAGCTCGAACCGATGAAGAAGATCGCTCGAATGCTGCGGGGTCACCGCGCGCTGCTGCTCAACTGGTTCCGCGCCAAAGGTCAGCTCTCCAGCGGCGTGGTTGAAGGATTCAACACCAAGGCCAAACTGACCACCAGAAAAGCCTTCGGCTTTCGAACCTATCATGCGCTGGAAGTGGCTTTGTATCATACCCTTGGCGCTCTACCCGAACCGCAGTTCACCCATAGATTCTGCTGAGGAGCCGATTTCTTTGACCGGGCTACTCGGGGGTGAGAGCCGAAAACTCTCCGATCTGTTTATCGGGCCAGCCAGATTCTGGTCCTTGGGCCTCAGTTTGCTCCAGCCTATCCTCAACGCAAATGCGAGCCGATATCAGGTGGAAGCGGCCAGAGCGCGCACCGAGCAGGCACTCCTGCAGTATCAACAAACGGTGCAGCAGGCTTTCAGAGAAGTGTCCGATGCGCTAACGACACCGCGCAATTCAACGCTGTGCACGCAGCGCAGCAGGAACAAGTGCGGACGCTTTCCAGATCTTCCCGACTCGCGCAACTGCGCTATGCGAGCGGTTATTCGTCCTATCTCGAAGTCTTGGATGCAAATCGCGAGTTGTTCTCGGCCGAGCTGGCTTTGAGTCAGGCGCAACGCGATTCCTTGGTTTCTGTCGTGCAGCTCTACCGTGCTTTAGGCGGAGGATGGATGGAAAGTGAAACCTCGCACGCAGTCAGTGAAGGATAGGCAACGTCAGCGCAGCGCGGTCAAAGCGCACACGCTGGTCGCCGTTCCCGCCGGTACGCGGCACAACTTCATCAACACGGGCACCACGCCGCTCAAGCTCTTCACCATCTATTCACCGCCGAAGGCCGAGGCGTAGCTGCCGAAAAGGAGTAGCGGGCCCGCTCTGAACCATTTGCGGATCGCCACCCTCCTGGCTCGGCCCGATGGCGCTGATCACCGCATCGCGGCCCGTGACCGCGCCCGCGCGGTGCCACATCGTGGTGATGTTGCTTGTGCTCTCGTTGGTTCATGAGATAAACCCCCTTTGCGCCGCGACCAGCATTCAGCTCGCGCTCATCGCGCCCGCCCGCTAAGAGGCTGCCGTGGGCTCCCGCGATCCTGCACCGGGCCGGTCGATCTCCGGTGGTCTTCCTTCCGCCCTTCGCGGCCACAAGATTGCTGCTCCAAATGACCCGGCGAGTAGCGAGGCGAGGAACACGCCGATCCTCGCGGCGGCAAAATCTGCGTCGTCGGGAAATGCCCTGCCAGCGATGAAGAGCGACATCGTGAAGCCGATGCCGGCCAGCGCGCCGGCGCCCAGCATCTGCCTCCAGTTATAGGCTTCGGGCTTCACGGCGAGACCGGACCACACCGCAATGGTGGCGGCGGCGACCATGCCGGCCGGCTTCCCCAGCACGAGTCCCAACACGATCGCGGCGATAAGCCTCTCGTGCTCCTCGATCACCCCGGCGGACCAGACGACGCCTGCATTGGCCAGCGCGAACAGCGGCAGCACGGCATAGCTGGACCAGGGCTCCACCGACCGCAGCAGCTTGGAGGCCGGGGATTCTATCCGGTCGTGAATCTGGTCAATGGCATGCAGCGCCGGCTCCGAAGGTCCGTGCCGCAGCACCTTCTCGCGCGACACCCGCAGCTCGTGCCGGAACACCGCTTCGGCTTGCGACATCAGCGCCGCCAGGTTGCCCGGCGGACGCGTCGGCGTAACGACCGCCAGGATCACGCCCGCCAGGGTGGCATGCAGGCCGGAGATGTGGAGGCAACTCCACAGGAGGACACCGAGCACCGCGTAAGGCAGCACCCGGTAAATTCCGCTGCGATTAAGGAACACCAGCAACCCGGTGACGACTGCGGCGGCGCCGGCATAGTAAGCATCGAGTCCTGTGGAATAGAACACGGCGACAATGGCAATTGCCACCAGGTCGTCGATGACCACCGCCGCCGTCAGGAAGATCCGCAGCTCGACCGGCACCCGGTTGCCCAGCATGGCGATGATGGCGACCGCGAACGCGGTGTCCGTCGTCGTCGGAATGGCCCATCCGTGCGCGAGCGGCCCGGACGGCGCCACCGCGAGGTAGATAAGCGCGGGCAGCAACATGCCGCCGGTAGCCGCGGCCAGAGGCAGCGCGGCAGCGCGCCGCGTCGCGAGGCGGCCCACCGTGAACTCGCGCTTGATCAGTATTTTCTAATTCAAAGATGAGTCTGAAAGAAGGTAGTAAAGCCTGGCCTCCTAGGGTGAAAGAGTACTGGCCTCCGGGGATAGCTGGGGGCGTCGGGAGCCTGGGCGGTGCGACGACTGTTC
>JALZJW010000245.1 GCA_030859565.1 Pseudomonadota bacterium | reverse complement strand
GCTCATGCCGCGCAAGCAGCGCGGCTTGGAAGTGTTGCGGATGGAGTTCCGGCGATTTCTGCAGAGCTTTATACTCATCCCCGCGCAGATCGTGCGGACCGGTCGGCGAATTATCTATCGGATCCTTGGCTATAACGAACATCTGCAAGACTTTTTTGCCACCTTCGAGCGGATCCGGCGGCTGGCAGTGAGCTAAAAGCGGGAATTCCGGTTTACCAAGGTCGTAGTCCAGAGGAAAAAGGGGTGAACTATGTCTACGGCTTGCGGCAACCGCGATAAACAGCCCGGATCAGCCGGGAGCAAGAGCTCTGGAGAACGATTTTGGAAGCTAACGAGCCACCAGCCTGGCTGCATCAGCGGCGTTGGCGTGGTGAAAACGCTCATAGATCAACATTTGCTTCATTCACGCACAACAAACATCCAACCTCGCTTATTTTGGGACTAGTGGCGAGGATCGCAGTCGCCTTGTTTGCGGAGTCCGGAAGCTTGCGTACAAAGGCCATTGCCGATTCCGGCTCGCGTTCGGCCCATCCTCCCACCGCTGCGGTTAAAGCGGCATTGCGGGCGTAGGGGGGAAGTGCGAGGGCTCGCTGCGCCGCACCCGCACCGTCGCGCTCCGCCCACTTCACAAAAATGGGGCCGTAAGCATTGCTGCCCTCCGCTTCGCGCGCATTGCTTTCGAGAAACCGCAGCGCGGCCTCGGGATCTTTCTGGGCGAGACCTGTTACAATCCCGTCGATGACGTACCGCCGCTGCGGTCCCTTTGGATGCGCGAGCGCCCATGCGGCCGCTGCCTCCGGCTGTGCAGCGGCCCATTCAGCCGCCGCAGTTATCACGGGAGAGCTACCGAATTCCCGTTCGCGTATACCAAGGCTGTATTCCATGGCCGCTTGCGGTTCGATCTCCACCCACCGGGTGATGATTGCCATTACCAAGTCCTTTCGCAATTGACGCCCCCTGGTGTTCGCGTACTCCAGCGCTGCAGGGATCTCCGCAAGGCTGAGATCAGCGATCACGTTCATTGAGTCGCGGTAACGGCGCTTCTCACTCGGCGCATCCATTGCTGCGGCGAGCCTCGCTTCAACCTCGCCCCCGCGGACCTCAGTCGGTGTGGATTCCTGCACGGCGGCTTCAGGTGTTACGCCAGCGGCATTTGGCAGCGATCCACCAACGGCGGGAGCTGCGAGCGTGTATCGGTCAAATGTGCCATTTACTGCCGAACGCTCGCTCGTCCCTTGTCCAAGGAAAAAGCCGATTTCCGAGGCACCAAGTGCCGTGCCGGCGATCAGGAGCCAAGGACGTAAAAGCACATCAACCTTCACCGGATAACCAGTCGTTCGAGTTTGGGGTCGTGCGCAAGCTTCCTAGAACGCTCGCGAACACTGACTCTCGATCCTTGGGCGTCCGTTTGCATGGAGGTTTTGACTGCGAATACCACAGAGTTCGCTGACTCGGCATTTCCGATTGCCCCCCCTGGTGCGGCTCAGACGTTGGTGGAGTCCAGCGCGCGACCGGCACCAGGTCGCCTGCTTGGCCACGTTCAAAGGTCCGCGGCTGCGCCCGCTGCCCATCATTACTGATGAAACCGCGCGCCACGCGCATAAAGGACGGGCTCATCGCGACAGCGCCCCTCGTCGGCCGAGTTGCTGCGGATGCTGGAATCGCGGGCGCCTGATGCGGATATTGGCGTCCGGTGCGCGGCGGTGCGAGCGTGAGCTGGAAGCGCACGAAAGGCGCGAAAGGGGAACTCACGAAGTGGTCTCGAATCAGAGTCGCCAGTGCAGTGCATTCGTAGCTGCCGTCGAGGACGCCACGATTGTGCCGCCCTCTAGTCCCTAAACAAGCGTGGTACCTCGCTTATTTTAGGTCTAGTGCCACCCGCATGCCGCAAACCGGCTCAGTTGAAAGATCAGTGTCTTCGGCATGGGGGGCGGCTTTCTCCCACCCCGATCGCCGCTTGCCCCGCCCGGCACGGCTGATACACTGTTTTGCTTTACGCGACTCCGCGCGTCTCCCGTGAAATACACCACAGCAACGATTGCCGCCAGCACACTCCTTGCATGTGCGGTGATAGCAAGAGCAAACGAGTATCTGCCGGGAAAACATGATAGCGAAGCCCTGCGGCTTCGTCGGAGTATGTCTGAAGCGATCCCTCTGCGAACCACGGCGC
Source organism: Pseudomonadota bacterium (assembly GCA_030859565.1). Lineage (NCBI taxonomy): Bacteria > Pseudomonadati > Pseudomonadota > Pseudomonadota bacterium. The sequence goes on along the minus strand of JALZJW010000245.1, from coordinate 1,192 downwards.
TCAAGGACATCGCTCCTGAGTTTGCTGTCGAAAAACAGGACGGTCTTACGTGGGAGGAAGCGGTCGCTGAAGCCAGCGCCCGCTTCGGCAGACGGCAACCAAGGAGAGCTGCCTTTTGCGAAAGTATCTCGGGAGAGGATCGCCGGAAGCGCAGCTCAGAGAATTGCAATTAGCCGAGTCCGGTGCTTCCGGATCAACCGGAAGCGCCACGAGCATCGAATTCATCTTTGGGCAACTCTGGAGATGTGGACGTCGGACAACCGGAAGCGGAATTGAGGTGCTGCGGGACCAGATTAAGCGCTATCGTGGTTATGCCAGAGATTAGGAACAGCGAATCGACATCACCGCAACTCGCTGCCAAGATACTCTTGCGGCGGATTGTCACTGCGGGTGTTCTACTCATCCCCAGTTATCTCACCTTTGTGGCCCGCAAACCGGTGCTTCTCTATGTCGCACTCCGTCATCGGACGGACGTCGATCCTCGATTGTTAGCGACGTCTATTTGGGAGCTTGTAGCAATGCTGTTGCTTTCTGGTGCTACTTACATCTGTATAGAGAGTGCTCTATCTTCTCGGTTTCATGTAAACACTGTGACACGGATCGGTTTGCTGATACTGATCCTGAGCCCTCCATTCGTCGTGCTTTGGCTTGTGTTTACGCCCGGATAATACGCTAATGACGCCCATTAAAAACTACGCGGGTCAGGAATGTGACACGCGATGGACGGGACTGCTGCGCTGTTAGCAGAGTCTAACTTTCGTCCGGCGTTTAGGGCCGATCCTGCGCGGTGGACTATCGCAGCGAACGCCGTTCGGTTCCTCTCCAGAGTACCCTCCCACGCGAAACTGCCGAGCTTTTCGCTAGGAGCCCGCGGATCCAAGCGAGAGACCAGGCGCGTCCACGCCTACTCGGGCCGCGAAGCGTCGCGATCCTCAACGCCCTGCTCCGGCGCCGTGACATCGCGTTCTGCGGCAACATTTGTGGATGTGGCTTGCGGCTCATCGAAGCACTCCCCCACGTTGATCTTGTCAATCCACGCTCTGCGTAGGTTGAGCTTACCCCAGCGAAGCTTTTCGCGCTAAAAGGAGAACATGCAATGGCTCGGCACCGTGATCGCGTCACCGTCCCGCAACAGAATGTCTGAATTCTTTCCCGACCGGACGCTTTTCAGATCTATCCTGATCTTCTCGGG
>JALZJW010000244.1 GCA_030859565.1 Pseudomonadota bacterium | reverse complement strand
ACGCTGGCATCGTTAAGCTGACGATACCGGTTGTAGTCTATGTTCCGCAGAAGGTCCGGAGCACCCGTTCGTGATCTGCCGGCGGGTCCGCGTACCGCGCCAAGGCGGGTTGAGCTTCGAAGGGATTCGACAACACCGTCACCAACTCGTGGAATGGGTCGAAATCACCTTCGTCGACGGCCGCCCGGATGACTGCTTCAACGCGATGGTTACGCGGGATAAAAGCCGGGTTCACCGCCAGCATGGCGGCACCGCGCGTAGCCGCGTCTGTCGCCTCCTGCTCCAGCCGCTGCCGCCAGCGCTGCGCCCATTCGTCGTAAGCGGAAGGATTCGCGAACAGGCTGCGCACGCCCGCGCCGTCCTCCTGACCAAACGCCGCGTCGCTCAGCCGACGGAACGTGAGGGTGAAATCGGCGCCGTTCGTACCCATCGCCTGCAGCATATCCCGCCCCAGTTCGGCATCGCCCTCGCGTTCCATGAGCAGGCCGAGCTTCCGTCTGAGCCCTCCCTGATACGCCCGTTCGAAGATCGGCCGGTATGCGTCGAGGGCTTGTTCCGCCTCAGCGATCGCCACGTCCATGTCGTCGGAGAGTAGGGGCAGCAGGCACTCCGCGAGACGGGCCAGGTTCCACTCGCCGATAGCCGGCTGCCTGGAATACGCATACCGTCCCTGTCGGTCGATCGCGCTGAAGACAGCTCCATGGTCGTACGCATCCATGAAGGCGCAGGGCCCGTAGTCGATCGTCTCCCCGGCGATCGACATGTTGTCCGTGTTCATCACGCCGTGGATGAACCCGACCAGCATCCATTTGGCGATCAGCTCGGCCTGCGCCCGGACCACGGCATCGAGGAGCGCGCGGTACGGCCGCTCCGAGTGAGCCGCGTCCGGATAGTGTCGCGCAATGACATGGTCGGCCAGCAACCGCAGGCCTTCCACATCCCCGCGACTGGCGAAGAACTCAAAGGTGCCCACACGTATGTGACTGGAGGCGACACGGGTCAGGACTGCACCCGGAAGCACTGTTTCCCGAATCACCACCTCTCCGGTCATCACTGCGGCAAGTGCGCGGGTCGTGGGGATGCGCATCGCCGCCATCGCCTCGCTGACCACGTACTCGCGCAAGACCGGCCCCAGTGCGGCTCTCCCATCGCCGCCGCGCGAGTAGGGCGTCCGACCCGAGCCTTTGAGCTGGACATCGCGCCGTACTCCGACCCGGTCTACTAGCTCGCCGAGGAGGATCGCGCGGCCATCCCCGAGTTGCGGCACGAACGTGCCGAACTGGTGCCCCGCGTACGCGGTGGCGATCGGCTCAGCCGTTTCGGCAACACGATTGCCCGCCAGCACCTCCACACCTTCCTCGCTGGCGAGCAGATCGGGATCCAGTCCGAGTTGGGCGGCCAGGAGCCCATTCACCCGAATGAACCGCGGGGCCCTAACCGAAGTGGGCAAGACACGCGCGAAGAACCGCTCGGGCAGCCGCGCATATGTGTTGTCGAAAGGAAAAGGAACTGACATCGGGGACTTTGAATATTGTATCGTCCAGTACGTGCAGAACCATTCGCCCTAGGGGCGATGATCCCGCCTCCCTTGCACAACCCGCGCCTTCAACGAAATCGCGAGGCGGTGGCCAGCGCCGCCGCCAGCGTTCATCGCTTCAAAGGATACCTTATGGTTGCAGGAATTTCACCGCAACCAAGGGCATTTGATAGGGCGAGCGCATCTAATTTCTCAGCACTTTCAATAAGTAGTTATGATCCCACCCGGCTTTGAGTTGATTCCGCTTAATCCCCAACTTGCATGTCTTCTCTTGTTTGAGCAGATTGAGCGCGATGTGCCGCAAGACAGCGACATTCTCCGGCCCATGGTCGCGGCGTATCCGACTCGCATCTTCGCGCATCGCCACGTCCAAGCACCAGTGCAAGCTATTCTCAATGCCCCAATGCCCACGCACCGCGGCAAGCAACGGCTTGGCGTCAGCCGGCAAACTGCTGATAAAGTAGCGCCGCTCAATTGTCCGCTCACAACCGATGACCTGGCGATCAGCCTCGACCATCACAATTGACTGCAAACCTTTCCATTCGGCTTTCTACGCTAACCATTCAACGTCACAGGTTGCCCAACAGCGCCGCTGCTCAATGCGCCCGTGATCCTTCTCTAATGTTTCGGCGAACGTGTAGAGGATCTCCTTGAAGCCGATCTTCTCTGCCCACCCAAAGTAGTTTGCCACGTCGCATGGCATCAGACGGATGAGGGGATTCAGAAGCGTGAGAGACGAGTATCGCATGCCGTTGGGATTGTTCACCTCAGTCACCTCAGTCGTCGCTGGACTGGTTCAGTTCGCCACCATCGTCGGCTAGAGAGCTGACGTGGGAGAAGTGTGCCTGCTCTCGGTAGGTCAGGCGAAGCCCAACTCTTTTACACTTTGTCGGAACATCTAAGGTGCCTTTCGATGAACGGGTTCACATGAATGAATCAGTCTCAACGGTTATCTGCAGGCTGTTGTGCACCATATATCATCACGACTACATACGCCCCGTCGGTTTAAGCACTTCAAAAATGAAGATCGCAAGCGGGGTGCTGTTCCATAGGGCGCGAGCGGGAAGCGCGATTACGTTCCAGAGCCTCGCCCGCCCCTGCGTCTGAGCAGCAGGCCGAGCACGATGAGTCCTATGCCCCCGACGAGCAGGAATATCAGGTTGTAGGCCGTCGGGTCGCGCACCTCCCTGACGTTATGAAGGGCGAGCAGGTGATGGTCAATCAAGCCCTCGACGAGGTTAAACAAGCCCCAGCCCAGGATGAGCGACCCCACGAACGAAGTAGTCGGCGGGAGTGCGTCTGAGCGTTGGGCGGCGCTCCATAACAGGAAAAGGCCGACGACTGTTACCAGCCAAGTGAACGCGTGAAAAATTCCGTCCCACAGCATGTTCACCCTCATCGCGTCCATCGTGTCGGGCGGCAACACGTTCGAGAGCATGTTGTGCCACTGCGCGATTTGATGTAGGGCGATGCCGTCCGCGAAACCGCCCAGGCCGACCCCCAGAAGAACACCCGCAATTGTCACCCTCATGTTCATTCTCCGAAAGCTTACTGCGGCGGTTCGTGAATTTCGACGTCGATGGGCTTGAAGCTGTAGTTGTTCGACTTCTCCGCCGAGCAGGCCGTGACACCGACGATCAAATCAGTCTCCGCCCGGAGCAGGATGTAATCGCCGGCGCGCGATGACGGCGGGTCAATGCGCAACTCGCCGGACGGGAGTACGACGACGTTCATGAAGATGTTAAACGTCGTCGGGATCATGTCCGGCTCGACGCCGAAGCGGGCGAGATTCTTCGCGAGATTCTCGAAGCAACTAGGGTGGTAGCCGTGATGACCTGAGTACAGCAACTC
>JALZJW010000243.1 GCA_030859565.1 Pseudomonadota bacterium | reverse complement strand
CCCTTCTACCCCTCGGACTTCTCGGGCGAGAGCAATGAGGCGGGGCGTTTTGGCCGAGACGATGGTGTACAATTCTGGGGCACACTCATTCCGAGTGGCAGGTTGACGTATGTGGCCGGGGTGTTCGACGGGCTCGACGACTCGCGCGCTAACCAGGATGACAACCTGCTCTATGCCGGGCGGCTGAGCTTCAATTTCCTCAACATCGAAGAGAACCCGGGCTACTACACGAGCAGCACCTACTACGGGAAGGCCGGGGACATCCTCACCCTCGCCGCGGCCTTCCAGTATCAGGAGGACGGGGCCGGAACGATAGTCGATCCCGCCGATTTCTTCGGGACCAGCGTCGATTTGCTGTTCGAGAAGGTCCTGCCGAACGAGGGCGTGTTCACGCTGGAGGGCGAGTACAAGTACTTCAACCTCGAGGATATCAGCTTCGCGACTCTCTCCGACCCCACGTGCTTCTGCATGTTCGAGGGTGATTCCTACACGGCGACGGTGCTTTATCTGTTCCCGCAGAAGGTCTTGATCGGCCAATTCCAGCCCTACGTGCGCTACACCAATGTCGACCCCCAGAATAGCTCGGAGCGCGACGAGATCGAGGCTGGCGTCAACTATGTCATCGACGGCCACAATGCCCGCGTCTCCTTGTTCTACGAGCACGGGGACATCGCGACCGAGGGGCTCGACTATAGCCCCGGCGTGCGCGAAGACGAGGTCAGCGCCGTCAAGCTCGGCCTCCAAATTCAACTATAATCCGCAAGGGGGAAGGCTATGTTTACAAAGCTCAATCACAAGGTTTGTTATTTGACCGTCCTCGTTGCCTGCACGTGGCTGACATCCGTTCAGCACACTTCGGCAGGGGCGATGGACGAGACAAAGAAGGCCCTGGAAGCCGTGGCCGGCAAGAAGGCCGTGGCAGGCGCGGCGGGGCTCGAGGGCACGATCAAGGTCGGGGTGCTGCACTCGCTCTCGGGGACCATGGCGATCAGTGAGACCACACTCAAAGACACCGTGCTCATGATGATCGATGAGCAAAACAAGAAAGGCGGCTTATTGGGCAAGAAGCTCGAGGCGGTGGTGGTGGACCCGGCGTCGAACTGGCCCTTGTTCGCCGAAAAGGCCCGCGAGCTCATCCAAAAGGAGAAGGTGGCGGTCGTATTCGGCTGTTGGACCTCGGTGTCCCGCAAGTCCGTGCTACCGGTTTTCGAGGAGCTGAACGGCCTGCTGTTCTACCCGGTGCAGTACGAAGGCGAGGAGTCCTCAAAGAACGTGTTCTACACCGGCGCCGCGCCCAACCAGCAGGCGATACCCGCGGTCGATTACTTGATGAACGACATCGAGGTGAAACGCTGGGTGCTGGCTGGGACCGACTACGTCTATCCGCGCACGACCAACAAGATCCTCGAGGCCTATCTTAGAGCCAAGGGCGTCAAGGACGCGGATCTCATGATCAACTACACGCCCTTCGGCCATTCCGACTGGCAGAGCATCGTCGCCGAGATCAAGAAGTTCGGATCGCAAGGCAAGAAGACAGCCGTGGTCTCGACCATCAACGGCGACGCTAACGTACCGTTCTACAAGGAGCTCGGCAATCAGAAGGTCTCGGCAGCCGACATCCCGGTGGTCGCCTTCTCGGTCGGCGAGGAAGAGCTCTCGGGCATCGATACCAAACCTCTGGTCGGCCATCTCGCGGCCTGGAACTATTTCATGAGCGTGGATACCCCGGAAAACCAGGAGTTCATAAAGAAGTGGCATGCCTTCATCAAGAACCCGAAGCGGGTCACGAACGATCCGATGGAGGCCCATTACATCGGCTTCGAGATGTGGGTCAAGGCCGTCGAGAAGGCCGGCACCACGGATACTGACGCCGTGGCCAGGGCGATCATCGGGATCGAGGTGCCGAACCTCACGGGCGGAAAAGCGGTGATGTTGAAAAACCATCACCTGACCAAACCGGTGCTGATCGGCGAGGTCCAGGGGGATGGCCAATTCGCCACCGTGTGGCAGACCGAGGGCCCGGTCGAAGGCGATGCCTGGTCGGATTTCCTCCAGGGGAGCAAGGACATCACCGCCGATTGGACGCCGCCCATCACCTGCGGAAACTATAACACCAAAACCAAGAAGTGCTCCGGCCAAGTTTACTGAGGAGCCTGCGTACGCGCGGGGGTGGATGCAGCACACCCCGCGCGCGTGTTCTTATCATCAAGCACCTGCCTCGCGTATCAGCGATCCTTCCATGGATCCTCAACGCCTGGCTCTCACTTTCGCCGTGTGCGCTCGCCGCTGTGCAGGAGGACCCGTTCGCTGCCGCGCTAGAGCTGTTAAAAGACGCAAGCTTCATCAAGAAAGCCGAGGCTATCGAAAAACTGCAAGGTTTAAATGATCCGCGTACCCTGCCGACCCTCAGGGCCCTGCTCCAAGACGAACTGCATTACCGTGCCAGCGACAGGAGGCTATTCATCGCCCAACCGCGGGGCGAAGCGTTCGAGCTGAGTGATGTGCTCAGCGGCGAGGTAGAACACGCGGATGGCAAGGATAAGCTCAAGAAAGTCATCATCAATAACCAACTGCGTCTCACACTGCGCGGCGCCATCGCCCGTCTGAGCCTATCTCATGACGATACGGCGGTGCGCCTGAAGGCGGTACACGAGATCATCAGCGATCTCGACGAATCATCGCGCGCCCTCCTCCGCATAGCGCTGGCCAAGGAGCGCGACACCGGGGTCCGCGAGGCCATACAAACGGGGCTCGCGCTGATGGAGCTAGACAGCCCCGACTCAAGGACACGCTTGACCGCGATCGGATTGTTAAAGAGCAGCCTCAATCCCGCGGTGCGCAACCGGCTGACGGCCTTGTTGCTCGATCAGATGCAGGATCGGCAGGTGCACACGGCCGCCCAGCGCGCCTTGAGCGCGATCGAGTTCCAGCTTCAAATACATGGGCTCATAGAAACCATCTTCTTCGGACTGAGCCTGGGATCGGTGCTCGTCCTGGCCGCCATCGGCCTCGCTATCACCTTCGGAGTAATGGGGGTCATCAATATGGCCCACGGCGAGCTGATCATGCTTGGCGCTTACACGACCTACGTGGTCCAGCAACTGATGCCGGCGCACCTGGATCTCTCGCTGTTCGTCGCCATCCCGGCGGCATTCTTGGTCGCGGGCCTCGTCGGGATTGCGATTGAGCGAAGCATCATTCGCTTCCTCTATGGCCGGCCGCTCGAGACACTGCTCGCGACCTTCGGCATCAGCCTGTTTTTGCAGCAGGCGGTGCGCAGCATCTTTTCGCCGCTGAACCGATCGGTCTCCACGCCCGCTTGGATGAGCGGCTCGCTGGAGATCAACGACGCCCTCTCGCTGACTTACAACCGGTTGTACATCACGCTCTTCGGCCTGCTGTGTTTCTCGCGCTGGTAGCGCTCCTGAAACAC
>JALZJW010000242.1 GCA_030859565.1 Pseudomonadota bacterium | reverse complement strand
GAGCCAGTCATTGCCGATAATGGCGATCAGCGCATCGCACTTTGCGATCTCCTTGCCGATCACGCTCGCGAACGCCGCCCCGGGTGCGATGGTGTCGAGGTCCCGGAAGACATTCTCCGGCCCGAAGCGATCACTCAAGCGGTCGAAGGTCCGCCCGGCGATGCCTTCGCTATCCTCGCGGCGGTAGTTGAGAAAGACGCGCGGCATGGGTAGGTTGAATGCGTGGGATTTTATGGAAAGTATACCGAGAACGGGCACGTCCTAAAGATGCAAGACGCCCCACTGTCAACTGTCACCCCGGCGAAAGCCGGGGTCCAGTGCGGCATAGCAGCTCATCCTGGATGCCGGCTTTCGCCGGCATGACGTTAGGAAAAGCGTACGTTATGCCCGTTGTTGGTATAAATTCGCGACTTCGTTATTATAAAAACTCAACCGTTGCCGGTAGCCGCTCCACATTGAGGAACCTCTGATCAAGTCATCACTCCCTCTCCCACCGGCCTATACACCTCTCCCGGGAGGGAGAGGGAGTTAACCGTGGCGCACTTACCTTGCCTTGAAATCTCGAGCCCGAAAACTCGTGGCCAGGCCCAAATAAACAGACCCGGGTTATCATGGGATCATTGCCAGACCGTCTCTCCACTGACCCACAAATCCTGCGGAAGAGCCTTTTTCCCCCGCGATCGGTGCTCATGGTCCGGACGTTACGCTCCGAGCTTCAGGGTTCATAGATGACCGACTTAAGCTTAAGACCGTTCCGGGATTGTAGCAAAGCGCCGCCTACAGTGACCCGCATCCAGCTTAGCGACGGGCGCATGCTCGCTTTCAGCGAGTACGGGATCCCGGGCGGTAAACCGATCTTTTACTGTCACGGCTTTCCCGCCTCGCGGCTCGAAGCGCGGCTCCTCGAGCCGGCCGCAGTCAAGCTCGGGCTGCGCTTGATTTCGGTAGACCGTCCGGGCTACGGTCTCTCCGATTTTACGCAGAATCACACGCTGGCCGCATGGCCGGGGGACCTCACGCAGTTGGCTAAGGTCTTGGGTACCGAGCGCTTTGCGATCCTGGGCGTTTCCGGCGGCGGCCCCTATGCTCTCGCGTGCGCGCACGCCATTCCCGAGCGGCTCACCGCGGCCGCCCTCGTCGGTGGCCTCGGACCGGTCTTCGAGCCGTGGGCGATTCAAGGGCAACGTTGGCACGCCCGGCTCGGCTTTTTTTTAGCCCGGCGGGCCCGCTGGTTGTTAAAGCCTCTCTACGGCATCGGCCCGCCCTTCCTCATGGGCAAGTATCCAGAGATCGCCTATTCCCTGCTCACCGCGCTGGCCGACGATACCGACCGCGCGGCGTTAACGCGCCCCGAGATACGCCCCCCGATTGTGGCCTCCATGCGGGAAGCGTTTCGGCAAGGAGCACGCGCGGCGATGCATGAGTTCGCGCTCTACGCGAATCCCTGGGGTTTTGAGTTCTCGAACATCGCGCTGCCGGTCACACTCTGGCAGGGTGGCCGCGATCAAATAGTGCCGCCCGCGCACGCCCGTTACCTGGCCGCTGCCTTACCTCGGTCTGATCTACGCTTGCTACCGAATGAAGGTCATTTCTCACTGCCTATCAACTATATGCATGAGATCCTCGGCAAATTGGGGTCAAGTCTCCCATCTTTCAGATTAGAGAGGTAATCTATGCACGATGGAAGACGTGAGCCCGTGTGTTATGACGCGGCGAGCTTAGCAACCCGAAGCTCCTTGCGACGCCGTTCCGCATGCCAAAGATCATACTGCGTTTGCTGATTGAGCGTAAGCGGTTAGGCAACGGCATGGTATCGGCTAGGGAGGCGATCGGCTAATCTGTGCTGGCTTGAGGTTGAATGGCAAGAGCGCCTCGATGTCGGGGAGGGATTTTGCTTTTGGCAGCTCGGTGAAGAGATGGCGGAGATAGTAGTAAGGCTCGTGACCGCAGGCTTTAGAGGTTTCGATGAGGCCATAGAGATTGGCGCTGGATTTGGCACCATGTGCCGTATCGCAGAATAGCCACGCCTTGCGTCCCATGACGAAGGGGCGGATGGCGTTTTCCACGGCGTTGTTATCTATCGACAGCCGTCCATCCTCGAGGTAGCGGATGAGTTTAGGCCACTGATGATGGAGATAGTACAGTGCTTTACCGGTCAAGCTTTCGGGTGGCACCGCCGGTAACGCCGTATCGAGCCAGGTGCGTATCGTCTCGAGCAGGGGTTTGGCTTTCTCCTGCCGCACGCGGTAGCGTTCTTCGGGTATGGCGGTTTTTAACTCACGCTCGATCCGATAGAGGGCCTGGATATAATGCAGCCCCTGTTGAGCGTTGCCGACTTTCATCTGATCGCGCTGATGGGTTTTTCCTTGGGCCTTGAGCGCTTCATCGAATTTGCGGCGGGCGTGTGCCATGCAGCCCACGAGCCGAATGCTGGGCTGAGTGCCGATAGCGTTGTAACCCTCGTAGCCATCGACCTGAAGGTAGCCTTGGTAGCCTTCCAGTAGCCGCAGCGGTACCGTTTTGGCTACGAGACGGATCGTAATCGAAGAGGATGATCGGTTGTCCGGGCGGACCGCCGCGTTGGACCCAGAGATAGGATTTCGATTGTGCGGTTTTGCCCGGTTCCTTGAGCACCTGCACCGTGGTTTCATCCATGTGCAGAACGTCATAGGCGAGCATCTGATCGCGCAAGAGATTTATCAGCGGCTGGACCAAGCGTCCGAGTTGGATCATCCAGAAGGCCAGTGTCGCCCGGGAGATCTCCATGCCGATGCGCCCTAGGATCTTCTCCTGGCGATAGAGCGGCAATCCGTCTTGGTATTTACCGACCGTGATATGCGCGGCCAACCCCGACGAGGCTAAGCTTTTCGGGATCGGTTGGGGCGGCAAAGATGCGGTCTTGACCCTTGGTTACAGTGGGGACAGGCATATTTCTTTCGCACATGGCGGATGACACGGACTTTGGCGGGCTCGATATCGAGCTGTTCGGAGATCTCCTCTCCGATCGCCCTCAACGCGGCGCCGTCATGGGGGCAGATCTTCTCCTCATCGCCCAGATCATGCACGACCTCAATCCGGGGCAGCTGGGGCGGGAGTGGTTTATGGCCTCCAGCCCGGCGTCGATGCGCGGGGATCTCGATCGTCGCCTGCTCCTCGTCCTCCACGGGGGCAACCGCTTCGGGCTTCGTTGAAAAGGCGGATCTGATCGGGGTGAGCCTTCTCGCTGCTCGGTCCAAAACGCTTGGCGGCCAGCAGATTGAGCTGTTCTTGTAGGATCTTAAGGTGGGCTGAAAGACGCGCGATCTCCGCGTCTTTCTGCAGGGCCTGGACTTCCTCTGAATAAGTGGGTGGATGGACAGCCTCAATCGACATGCGACATTAATGCTTTCGTCACCGGACGCTGCCGCCTTCTTTTGCCGTCCCTATGGATCTATGAGGTAGGTAATGTCCTCGCGCTCA
>JALZJW010000241.1 GCA_030859565.1 Pseudomonadota bacterium | reverse complement strand
CTTGCTGCGGGCCTTGGATCGCTGGATAGACGAGCAGCGCTTCGGCACCCGGCGCGATTTCGCGCTCTATGCGCGCGGCGGCACCAAGTCGCTGAGCGAGGCGGAGTGGGACTGGCTCGATGCACAGTTCGTTCTGGCCGGCCTGGGCGTGCAGAGGCACACACCGGCGCTCTGGTTGCGCGCGCCGTTTACACTTTGTCGGGGCGAGCAGCGGCTCGATCTCCGCGCGGTCCCCGATTGCATCGCGCTCACGCCCGCCACGATTGAACGCTGCATCGCCATCGAAGGCGCTATCCGGCATTGGCGCGTGGTGGAGAACCGCACCAGCTTCGAACGCGTCGCCCGCCTCTCAGGCGTCGAGGATGCCGTGCTGTGGGTGCCTGGTTTCGCTCCGAGCTGGTGGTTGGAAAGCGTAGAGCATCTCATCACACTCCTGCCCGCCGCGGCCCGGATCGCCTGCGATCCCGATCCCGCCGGAATCGAGATCGCGCTTCAAGTCGGCCGGCTTTGGGAAGAGGCGCGGCTCGCTTGGGATCCCTGGTGTATGGACGTTCAAACTCTGGCGGCGCTCCCCAGCACGAGGCCGCTCGAAAGTAGCGACCGCGAGCGCTTGCAGCGGCTCCGGCAACGGTTCCTCCCGGCGGACTTAGGAGATCTCGCCGAGTGGATGCTTGCTTATAACCGCAAGGGCGAGCAGGAGGGCGTATTGTGAGAGAGCTGTTGCAATGCTGCGTAAATTCATACCGGCGAATAATTCCCGGATGGATACGGCCGTGTTACGCGAGCGCGTATAGGAGTTCCCGGATGCGGTGGCCACGCGCGCGCGCTCTTTCGTGATCCTGCGATGATACGGTCCGAACAAAGCGTTCTTTGATCGGACTTGGAAACCAAGTGCCTTCGAGAGGATGTACTAGAAGTAATGAGCTATGACGGAAGGCGCCATTGGAGTCCAGAGAAACGAGCGTAGTCCCTGTCTAAGGTTAGCCACTCGCAGCCCGATTCAACTGCCAGCGCCGCGTACCACGCGTCAGGTACCAGGTTGCCGCGAGCATCAGCATCTTTGCACAGTCGTGAGAAGATGGACCAGTGCTGCGATCCGGGCTGTATCAGTACGCAATGAGGCTGAGTCATAAGGGTTTCGCAGAATCCGATGACTTCGGCGAGAGTGCTAGGGCGGGAGAAAATCTTGGGATGAGTGGTCACCCGGATGACGCCGCTCAGCACTTGCGGAGAGGTGCCGTACCGCGAGTCGCCGTTGACGACTCCGTCCAGCCAATTTCGACAAAGATTGTGGTCGCCAGAGTCGGATCGGAAAGCATGAACGAGGACGTTGACATCAGGGAGGATCACGGCTCCTCCATCCGGTCCTGCAGATCGCTCGATCGGTTCAGGTCGACGCCCGGCAACGTACCGCCCGACGCTTTGGAGATCGGCAGTTGCACTCGCGTTCGTCTCGCCGCCCTTGATTCGGCCAGCATGGTCTTTAAGCAAGCGTAGGGCGCGTGTCCGCGCCATTCATTGGCTTTATGATTCCGCGTGTCTGATTATCGCCGCACCCATGTGCCGGGTGGCAGCTATTTCTTCACCGTTAACACCTATCGGCGCCAAACGTTTCTCACCGATGCCGATGTGCGCTCCGTGCTGCGGGAAGCGATCGGAACGCTTCGTTTGACCCATCCGTTTGTGATCGAGGCTGTTGCTGCCTGACCGCAGGCATGCCCTCTGGACATTGCCTCCCGGAGATGAGGATTTCTCCCACCGCTGGCGTGTCATCAAGCGAATGGTTACGCAGCGCTGCCAAGCGAGCCCGCGTAGATACTGTTATCCATGTCAACATCCATGAAGCGCTGGGTTGAAGGGTTTTCCGGACTTCAATACCCCGTAGGCGACATGGATGAGTTTACGCATCATGGCGCCGATGATGAGCATGGGCGGCTTTCCGGCTTGGCTCAGGCGCGCCCGGAAGGTGCGACCCCAGGTGGTTTTGTAGAGGGTGACCATTGCCGGCATATAGAGGGCCTTGCGCCAGAGCGGGTGCCCCACCTTGGAGAGCCTGGTTTTCCCATGGACGCTGCTCCCCGAGAGCTGCTGACGCGGGTTAAGGCCGGCGAAGGCCGCGCATTGGCGGGCGTTGTCAAAGCGCGCGGACTCGGCGTAGAAGGCGAGCAGTGTGCTGATGGTGCGCTCGCCCAGGCCCGGGATACTGTCGAGGAGTTCGCGCTTGCGGCGCAAATCCGGGTCCTGGTCGATGAGCTCTGCAATGGCTTTTGTCACAGCCATGATTTCCTCCTCGAGCCAGGCGAGGTGCCGTTCGATGCCCTCGCGGACAGCTTCGCGGGCCACCCCGAGCCGATTGGCCTCCTGGGTACGCATACGCTGCAAGGCATCGAGACGCACGATGAGCGCGCGCAGTTGGCTCGCGGGCCGAGGGGGCCACCCAGGGCGGGGGCTGCATGGCCTGGCAGAACTCGGCAATGAGCCGGGCATCGACCCGGTCGGTCTTGGTGCGCAAAAGGCGCGAACCGCCAAAGGCTTTGATTTGGGCCGGGTTGACGACCGAGACCCGGAACCCAGCGTCGGCGAGAAACTCGGCGACGGCTTCCCAATAGACCCCGGTCGCCTCCATGCAGACCCGCGCATGATCGGCGTCGTGCTGCTTCAGCCACTGCGCCAACCCCACGAAACCCTCCGGGCTATTCGCGACAACCTTGCTCTTGAACTTGCCCGTAGGCAGCAACAACGCACAATCGAGCTTGGCCTTGGCGACATCGATCCCGAGATAGAACACTGTATACATGATGAACCCTCTCACGCAATCCACCTTGTCAATGCAGGCTGCCGGATCGTCCGGGCCGAAGATACTGTCCGATTTCTGGCAAGAGTAAAATCGAGTATCCGGCGCAAAATCTACGCATCGAGCTTCTCGCTCAAGGGCGGAAACGGCGTCCGGATACCCGCCTTGGATCTCTCCAAGGATTTGCTTGACAGCAAATTCATAATACAAGGTCGGAACCGTCTTTTCGGGTTCCGACGCATGGGTAGCTCCGATGAACCGCATGACTTTGTGCGATCAATCGGCGCCATCGGGTGATTGGACGCTGCTTTGTCGGAACCTGTGGAGCCGTTCCGACCTATAAACTGGCTATGTCGAACTATGCACTATGGGGCCCGGAAGAGTAGGCTTTTTGGTGATCAGCCGGTACGTCTCTTCGTAGATCCGCTCACGTGACCCGATCGCGACCAGTTCGACCACACGACCCGCCGCGATGCGATAGACGATGCGAAATCGTCCCGCGCGGAAACTCCGCAGGCCGTCAAGCTCATCCTTGAGCGCTTTGCCGCACAACGGATTGGAGAGGATCCGCTCAAGCGCGCTGCGGACCTTCTTCTTGATCTGTGGGTGTAACCCACCGATAAGGGCGGCAATCCGGGGCGGTGCACGGAGTCGATGGCGCACCGGTCTTAGTCACCGCCAGTGAAAAGTTCCTCTAGGGTATAAAGCTTAGCCTTCTTGCTCTTCAGGGCCGCAAGCCCGGCCCTGATTTCGCT
>JALZJW010000240.1 GCA_030859565.1 Pseudomonadota bacterium | reverse complement strand
GACCGGTGAGCGGGTCGTGGTCGGCAAGCCAAGCGAGGCGCATTTCCGCCCGCTTGCGGGCGGTGATGTCCATACCGACCGAGAGAATCATGGGATCATCGCGCGATAGTCCCTTGAGCCGGGAGTGGTGCCACACCACTTGTAAGAAAGAATCGTCCTTACAGCGTAGATCGCATTCTTCTTGCACGTGAACACTCGCACCGGAGACCAGATCGGCCAGATGGCTGGTCTGTCCGACCGTTGGATGATCGCGCGCCAGCAGGGAGAGGAACGATCGCCCGAGTAGCTCCGCGCGAGAATAACCGGAGAGTGTTTCCGTATACGGATTCGTCATGAGGATTTCGTGGTGGCGGTTTTGGGTCAGGATGATGACTTGGGCCGTGTACAAGACTTGGGTGACGAAATCACGCTCTTGGCCTAGCTCTTTGACCCGTTCGGAGAGATCCTGGCTCTTCTTCGCGACCTCGCCGTGTAAGGTCTCGAGCTGTGAGGAGAGGGTTACGGCGGTCGTATTGAGGACATCCACCTCATCCCGAAGCCAGCGGCCCGCGTGCATTCCGGGGATCGCCGCTCGAACCTGAGCGAAGGCGGATTCCGCAAGCAGCGGCAGATTCGAAGCCGCGCGCTTGAGGCGCGACATGGGTCCCCAAAGGACTACGAGCAACAGCGATTCAGCCAAGATAAGCCCCGCGATACCGAGCGCGATATTCCGGTGCGTGGTTTCCCGGATTTCCTGCACCTGGCCGGTGACCTCGGCGATCACGACGAGATGGGCTTGCGCCATCTTCAGCGATCCTGCGAGCGGCACCAAGCGGATTTCGAACGCTTGCCCTTCGACGGACTCGTAGATTGGCGCCTCAACCGGCTGCGAAAATGGAAAACGTGAAGCGACGGTGTTGAGCAGCGGGATATTGCGTGCGGCGTTGCTCACCGCGACGACTCGCTTGCGCCAGTTTTTGAGGTATCTTGTGGTGTCGGCGCTCCCGGGGTTTGGAATGGGGCCCGATGCGACCAAGCCCATGTCGGCGCCCGAGACGCGTTGGAAGTCAAGCACCACGTCGGCGAGCGAAACACCCAATACCATGGCCCCGGATCGATTCTCCGGACCAAGAACGGGGATCACCGCGAACTGGATGCACTTGTTGGCGCAATCGTAAAGCTCTTCCGGCGTCTCGTTCTCGATCACGCGTTTAACCGTTTGCGCGAGACCCTTAGCGCGTTTATCACCCGCGCGCCATCCGCGTGCGATGACCGTGCGGCCGGGATCCGAGAACAGTACCAAGACCTCCATGCCCCTATCGAGTGCAAGATTTGTCCACACACGATCGAACCCGGTTGTCATGTCACCGCTAGGCGAGCTACTCAGTTGCCGCTGTATATCCGGGAGTGACGCGAGTACGGTGCCGAGTTGCCGCAGCCGTTGACTCGACTGGTCGAGCAAGCCTTGCACCTGGCGCGCGTATTCTTGTTGAATATTTATACGCCGCTTTTGAAATTGCTGATTTAAGGCGAAGTAGTTAACGCCGGTATAGGAGACGGTAACGGCAACCAGCACCAGACTGGTCAAGATCAGGGCTTTCCACTTAAGACTTAAGAATCGATCCCTCCTCTTTGAATGAGCCATGCCCGGCTAAACTCAATAGAGGACCAGAAACGCGAATAGATCCTCTTCGCGTTCGAGGGCGCTCGGAATAGGAGCGTTCTCGATAGGTAAGCAAGCACTTCCGTTCACGTGCCGGTATTGGGTGCGCAACGTTACCGGCTCCACCGTAACATATACCGCCCCTTCAGTCCTGCCAAACCGGTTCAGCATCTTGAGCACCGACCTGTATGATATGGGACAACCTGCGAGCAGCATGTTGGGCTTTTCCAGGTTAAGCATAATGCCTCCCAACACGTACAATCAACCTGCGCCGTCCGTAGATGTTGCTGGCCGCTGAGTCCGTCTTGCCTGCGCAGCAAATGGATCGCAGCTAGCTCACGGCTTGCGACCCGCGACCATGACCAGTGTGGCGCTGCAAAAAAAGCCACCCTCCGCCTCGATCTCCGCCAGACTTGCGTGCCAGCGTTCCAGTTCCGTGGAGCTGAGCAACCCGAGATTTAACGCCTCCCGTTCAGTCTCATCCAGCACGGTGAGCTCCCGCACCTGTGCTAACTCTACCAAATAGACCGGGTAGAGATCGATCTGGATATCCTCTAGGCGCTGCCGTCTGAAGAGATGGTAGAGCTGGCGGCCGGCGTAGCCATTGTACAGCAAACGTTCCGCATGGAGGCGCTGCAGCCGGCGCTCGATCTCAACCTCCTTGCTGTGCATAGAGAGCGTACCCCAGTCCGTATCCAAGACCACTACCCACCCGTCTTGCCGGGTCACGCGTACCATCTCCTTCAAAGCCCGCTCCGGATCAGGTAAGTGCTGAAACAGACGCTCGCAACGGCTTGCATTGAAATATTCGGACCGCACCGGCAAGGACATGGCGCTGCCACGTTGATGCGATACCCGGGTGATGAGCCGCGCCTGCCTCGCGCGGCGGTCGCCCGCAATCAACATGGCCGAATCGCTATCGATCCCAAGTACCATTCCCGCGGCGCCCACCCGTTCCGCCAGCGGCAGCGTGTCCGTGCCGGGGCCGCAGCCGACGTCGAGGACCTTGTGACCGGGCGCGAGGTGCATCCGGGCATAGCTCTGCTCCTTGACCGAGCGCAGCAGTTGCTCGGCGCAGCGAAGATAAGAGCGGTCCACATAACCTTTCGACTCCGTCATTGGGCCTCCTCGATCTTTCAGATACCCGCAGTGTAGCGGTCGCGCTCGCTGCATATTGACGAGCAATGTACCATTCGACATACTCGCAAAGTATTTTTTTAGCCGGCCTAAAACTAGCTTAAGAACCTGGGGAACTCCAGTCATGCCGTCTGACAGTGCATGCAAGCCCGGAGAGTCTATTACACACTATGCTCGCCCACCTCGGGACCGTCTGGACCAGTATACCTGTCTTAGCGAGCCTGCCGGCCCCAGGACGCAATGCAGCGCCCCGCGCGCCAGCGTCGGTTGTTGATATTCGCCGCGTTCGTGCAAATGAACACTGACCCAATGCCGGGGGGCATCGCCGGGTCCTTCGGTTCACGAGTTTTCGCATGAGTCTACCCTACGATCTTGTCACTCATTTTAGGCAGTACTTTGAGATTGTGCCGGCCGACACTCCCGATCTCTTGGAGCACGCGTTCCGTCTGCGTTACCAGGTCTATTGTCAGGAAGGCTGCTTACCTGGTTTTGATCCGCTGGACTATCCCGATGGTCTGGAGCGCGACATCTACGACTACGAGCACCGCTCGGTGCACTGCCTGCTCCGCCACCGGCCCACCGGCACCAACGCGGGAACGGTCAGGCTGGTGCTCGCCGACCCCGTCCAGCCGGATGCGCCATTCCCCATCGAGGTCGCGGCTGGGGAGCACATCGACCGGGACTATCTAACCAAATTCTGTGCGGCCCGCGGCACTATCGCCGAGTGCTCCCGCTTCATCCTCGCCAAACAGTTTCGTTCCCGGCGAGGGGAACAGCAATGGCCGGATGGCCTGGCAGAACAGGGCCGCGACACCGGTCGCCGGAGCGACGAGCGCCGGGTC